>JASHWN010000186.1 GCA_030044035.1 Xanthobacteraceae bacterium | reverse complement strand
CATGGGCGAACACGCCGATCAGCTCGTTGGGCGTCTTTGCCTCCATTAGCGCGCCGGCGTTGACGAAGATGTGGTGTGCATCCATCACGAAGGCGTTGAAGCTGCGGTCGTCGATGATCACCACGTGAATGTTCTGATCGCTCAAGCCGGCGGCGTGCAGGATCGGCTTTGAATAGTCGCGCAGCAGCTGCTCGATTTCGGCGTCGCGGATGAGCGGGATACCGGCATTGGCGCCGGTCTGCGCCCGCGCCGGAAGGCTTGCCGACGCGACGGCCAAGGCGGTCGCCAGCGCCACCGCCCGGCAGACTGGCCTCGTTTGACGCGCCTTGCTAGGAGTTCGGCAGACGATCATTTGCGGCAAGGTGCGATCCCTCGGCTCGACAACCCAGGCTATGGATCGGGCCGGTCGCGGTCAACACAAGGTCGTGCGTGTTCACCCCCGAAACCTGCGGCAACAAAGCCGGCGAATACGGCAGCACGGGGGCGGAGTTCGATTAGCGCGGCTGATCGCAGATGGCTGAAACCGATGCTCGACCAGGCAAAGACGCTCCTGCAACCCTCCGCTCGCAGTGCCGTGCCGCCGTTCATGGTCATGGACGTCATGGCTGCCGCCGCCCGCCTCGAGGCGCAGGGCCGCCGCATCATCCATATGGAGGTCGGTCAACCGGCGGCAGGCGCGCCGACGCCGGCCATTGCCGCGGCGCGCGCGGCGCTGTCGAGCGGCCCGCTGGGCTATAGCGAGACCCTCGGCATTCCGTCGCTGCGCCGGCGTATCGCGCAAGCCTACCGCGAATGGCGCGACCTCGACATCGATCCGCAACGCATTGTCGTCACGACCGGTTCGTCGGCCGGCTTTATCCTGGCGTTCCTCGGCCTGTTCGAGGCCGGCGACCGCGTCGCGGTGGCGCTGCCCGGCTACCCGCCCTACCGCCATATCCTGGCGGCGCTCGGCTGCGAGCCGGTCGGCATCGAGACCGACGCGGCGACACGCTGGTCGATCGACAGCGCCGCGCTTCTTGCCGCGCACCGCGCCAAGCGGCTCAAGGGCGTCATCATCGGCTCTCCGGCCAATCCGACCGGCACCATGTTGAGCGCGGCGGCGCTCGCCGATCTGATCCGTTGCGCCGAAGACGCCGGCATCGCGGTGATTTCCGATGAGATTTATCACGGTCTCGACTATGCGTTCACGGCGGAGTGCGCCGCGCGGCTGTCGTCCGATTGCGTCGTGATCAATTCGTTCTCGAAATATTTCTGCATGACGGGATGGCGGATCGGCTGGATGGTGCTGCCGCCGACGCTGGTGCGCAGCATCGAACGGCTGCAGCAGAACCTCGCGATCTCGGTGCCCACGCTGTCGCAAATCGCCGCCGAAGCGGCGTTCGAGGGCCGCGCCGAGCTGGAGCAAATCCGTAACGGCTACGAAGAGAACCGGCGCATCCTGCTCGAAGGTTTGCCGCGAGCCGGATTGAGTTCGTTTCTTCCGGCCGACGGCGCATTCTATCTCTATGCCGACGTGTCGCAATTTTCGTCCGATAGCCTGGCATTTGCCAAAAGCATGCTCGAACAGGCCGGCGTCGCCGTCACGCCGGGCCTCGATTTCGATCCGCTGCGCGGCAAAAGCTTCGTGCGGCTGTGCTACGCCGGCGCGCGGCAGGAGATGCACGAGGCGGTCGAGCGCATCGGCGCTTGGCTGAAGGGATAAGCCGCGGTGAGCGTGTCCGATGCGGCCCTGGTGCTGTTTTCCGGCGGCCAGGATTCCACCGTCTGCCTTGCCTGGGCGCTCGAACGTTTTGCCCGCGTCGAAACCGTCGGCTTCGATTATCGGCAGCGCCACGCCGTAGAGCTAATGGTGCGGCCGCGTATCCGCGAGCGGCTGCCGGCAATTGCCGAGCGATGGGCGCCGCGGCTCGGTGACGATCACCTCATACGAATTGACGCGCTCGCCGACATCTCCGAGACCGCGCTGACCCGCGACGTCGCCATCGAAATATCGGCGTCCGGCTTGCCGACCACATTCGTGCCCGGCCGCAACCTGATATTTTTGTCGTTTGCCGGCGCGCTCGCCTATCGGCGCGGCATTCGGCACCTGGTCGCCGGCATGTGCGAAACCGATTTCTCCGGTTACCCCGACTGCCGCGACGACACGATCAAGGCGATGCAAGTCGCGCTCACGCTGGGCCTCGATCGCCGCCTCACCATTCACACGCCGCTGATGTGGATCGACAAGGCTGGTACGTTCGCGCTGGCGCAGTCGATTGGCGGCGAGCAGCTGATTGATCTCCTTCTCGCCGAGACCCACACCTGCTATTTCGGCGACCGCGAGCATCGGCACGACTGGGGTTTTGGCTGCGGAGAATGCCCGGCCTGCCGGTTGCGCGCGGAGGGCTTTGCCAAATGGAAGGCCGCATCGTGAATTCGGCGGCAGAGCGGCAGCGCGTCCGCGAGGGTGTCGTTTTCCTCGTGCTGTTCGCGCTGACCATCCCGACGGCGAATTGGCTGATCGGCCACGCCGGCACCGCGTGCGTTGAGCCGCATGGGCCGTGCGTCATTCCGGTGGCGCCCGGGGTGCTGGCGCCTTCCGGGGTGACGATGGTCGGCGTCGCGCTCGTGTTGCGCGACCTGGTGCAGCGGCGGCTAGGCACTGGGCTGTCGGCCTTGGCCATCCTGTGCGGCGCTGCCATTTCGGCCCTGGTTGCGCCGCCCGCACTCGTTGTCGCGTCCGCGGTCGCCTTCCTGCTCTCCGAATTCGCCGACCTCGCGGTCTATACGCCGCTCGCCCGCCGCCGGCTCGTCGCCGCTGTGATCGCTTCGAGCTGCACCGGGCTTGTCGTCGACTCCATCGTGTTCCTCTGGCTTGCTTTCGGCTCGCTCGAGTTCTTGCTCGGACAGGTGGTCGGCAAAGCCTGGATGGTGCTGCTGTCGATCCCGTTCGTCATCTGGCTGCGGCGGCGCGATGCGCGGCTCGGCATCCGGCCGGCCTGAGCGTGATGATTATCCCTTATTGAGGCACCCGCCATGAGCAACGCCGTATTCGACGTCTTGAAGAAGGTCACGACGGCCACCATCACCACCATGCTGCTGAAAAAAGGCATCCGGCGCTGCTGGATGAATGGGCCTAAGCCGCTGGTGCCGGGCGGCGAGCGCATTGTCGGGCCGGCGTTCACCTTGCGCTTCGTTCCGGTGCGTGAAGATCTGGCGACGCCGGAAAGCTGGTCGCATCCGATCTCGACGCGCGCCGCAATCGAGGACATGCCGGAAGGCGTGATCGCGGTCGCCGACGCCATGGGCGTGCCGAGTGCTGGCATTTTCGGCGATATTCTTTGTGCCCGCATGAAAAAGCGCAACGTCGCGGCGCTCGTCACCGACGGCGTACTGCGCGACCGCGCTGGCGTGCTGACGAGCGCGCTGCCGGTGTGGTGCGCCGGAATGGCGGCGCCGGCGTCGGTCAACGGGCTGACCTTCGTCGGTTGGCAGCAGCCGATCGGCTGCGGCGGCTGCGCCATCTTTCCCGGCGATCTGATCGTCGTCGATGACGACGGCGCCGTCGTCATCCCGCAGAATCTGGTGGATTTTGTCGCCCACGAGGGCGCCGAGCACGAGCTTTACGAGAGCTGGGTGTTCAGCGAAGTCGAAAAAGGTGTGAAGCTGCCCGGTCTCTATCCGCCGGACGACGACGCCAAGGCGCGCTACGCGGCGTGGCGCAAGACGCGGTCGTAAAGGCCGGCTCGCGGTCCCACGCCGATGTTCTTCACGCTTTCAAAGATCGTCGGCCTGTTCGTGCTGCCGTCGAATTTGTTGATAGCGATAGGCATTGCCGGGCTCGTTCTGTTGTGCACGCGGTTCACGCGGCTGGGCAGCTGGCTGGTCGTGACCAGCCTCGTGCTGATTGCCATCGCCGGATTGTCGCCGCTTGGCAATGATCTGATGATCCCGCTGGAGCAGCGGTTCCCGCCCTGGAATCCTTCGCATGGAGCGCCCGACGGGATCGTCGTTTTGGGTGGCGCGATTTCGCCGGAAGTTTCGGCGTTTCGCGACGCGGTGGCGCTCAACGAGGCCGCCGAGCGCATCACGGTTGCAGCGGAGTTGGCGCGGCGCTATCCGAACGCTCGCATCGTCTACTCAGGCGGCAGCAATGTGCTGTTGTCCGACGGCGCCCTCGAAGCGCCGTTCGCGGTACGCCAACTCGAGGCGCTCGGCGTCGCGCACGACCGGATCACCGCCGAGGAGCAATCGCGCAACACCATCGAGAATGCCGTTTACTCGCGTCTGGTGGCGCAGCCGAAACCGGGAGAGCACTGGCTTTTGGTCACCTCGGCCTTTCACATGCCGCGCGCCATCGCGGCGTTTCGCGCCGCCGGCTTTGCCGTGGAGGCCTATCCGGTCGATTGGCGCACGCGCGGTTGGCGCGACGCGGCGCGCTTCTTCGGTTCGCTCAGCGAAGGCTTGGCGCGGACCGATACCGCGCTGCACGAGTGGGCGGGCCTTGTCGCGTACCGGCTCACCGGCAAGACCAAGGAATTGTTTCCAGCGCCGTGATACGTAGGCTGCACCGCGGACTTTGCAGCCAGACGCGAGGATCGAGGCAGTGCCGCTCCGGTTGATCATCGGCAACAAGAATTATTCGTCCTGGTCGCTGCGGCCCTGGATCGCCATGAAGGTCACCGGCATCACCTTTGAGGAAACAGTCATCAGCCTCGATGCGCCGGATTTCAAGGCGCAGGTCACTGCGCTTGGCGGCGCCGGCAAGGTGCCGGTATTGCTCGAC
>JASHWN010000185.1 GCA_030044035.1 Xanthobacteraceae bacterium | reverse complement strand
GGTGCTCAACCCCAACAACATCAAGCTGCCGTTCTGGCTGTTCAATTTCGACGAGATCGTCGACGTGCTGTTCGGCGGCCGGCCCGGGCTGGAAGAGGAGGTCGACTTCCTGTCGGAAGTCATCCCGCTCGCCAAATCATCCTATGCCCAGCAGCTCGGCCTCGCCAGCCGCATCATGAGGCCGGGCGAGGGCGTCGGCATCCGCTACACGCTCGACGTGCCGGTGCCGTACCGCATCGCCGATCTCCTCTCGCTGCTCGACGCGCGCATGGGCAAATTGGAAAACCGCGCCTCGCGCATGATCTATCACAAGCTGATGACGCGGATCGAAACCGTGTGCAACGATCCGCGCTACGCCTTCATGTTCGAAAACGCCAATGTCGGCGGCGACACGATGGCGGAGATTTTGGCGACGCTGTTCCGCCTGCCGCCGAACGGCAAGCCGATGACCATCATGCAGCTCGCCGGATTCCCATCCGAGATGGTCGACGCGCTGGTGTCCGTCACCTGCCGCATGGCGTTCGATCTCGGGCTGTGGAGCGACGGCGGCGCGCCGCTGTTGGTGGTGTGCGAGGAGGCACACCGCTACATGGCGGCCGACCACAGCGTCGGCTTCGCGCCGACGCGGCGCTCGATTTCGCGCATTGCCAAGGAAGGCCGCAAGTACGGCGTCTTCCTCGGCCTGGTGACGCAGCGGCCGGCCGAGCTCGATCCGACCATCCTGTCGCAGTGCTCGACGCTGTTCGCCATGCGCATGACCAACGACCGCGATCAGGAATTGCTGCGCTCGGCGGTCGCCGATACGGCCGCCAATCTACTCTCATTCCTGCCCTCGCTCGGCACCGGCGAAGCGTTCGCGTTCGGCGAGGGCGTGGCGCTGCCGACGCGGCTCAAGTTCAAGAAATTGCCGGCGCAGATGCTGCCGCGCAGCGACACGATGAGCGATGAGGCTGACGGCGAGCACGCCGAGTTCGACGGCCGCTCGCTCGCGGCAGTGATTGACCGCTGGCGCGGCCGCGTCACACGGCCCCGAATAAGCGCCGCCGACGAGCTGCGATCGGCGAGCATGCCGTCGCCCAATTTGCAGCCGGCAGCGGCGCCGCCTCCGCCGCCGC
Source organism: Xanthobacteraceae bacterium (assembly GCA_030044035.1). Classification (GTDB taxonomy): domain Bacteria; phylum Pseudomonadota; class Alphaproteobacteria; order Rhizobiales; family Xanthobacteraceae; genus BOG-931. The sequence goes on along the minus strand of JASHWN010000185.1, from coordinate 1,658 downwards.
AACCGGTCGCGGCACAAGCAGCCGCTCCGGGTCTCGATCCCAATCGCTTCCGGCTGCTCAAGCGGCCGCTGGAAGAACAAGCCGGCAATGGGCTCGAACGGGCGTTGCCGGAAACGCCGTGGCGATAGACGCTGTTTTGCCGCCAGCTCGCGCCGGCCATCTCTGACTTCCTTCATCCGGATTGGCAGCGACCGCGCGCCTGCGCTAAAGCAGGCGGGCCTTTTCCTCGCGATTTTTTCTGCTCATGCCCCTGCCAGCCCGTGACATCGTCGTCGTTCACAGTTCGGATTTGCACGTCGACCACGATTATACGGCGCGGCTGCATGGCGGCGACGGCACGGCGGGTCTCGCCTGCGTGCTCGACGCTGCACGGAGCGCCGCTGCCGACGTCGTCATTCTCGCCGGCGACACGTTCGACCATCATCGGCTGCCGCAAGTGCTGATCGAGCGCGCTGCCACGGTGATTGCCGGCGCCGGCTTGCCGGTCGTTGTCCTGCCCGGCAACCACGATCCCGCAATCGGCGACGCCATCTATCGCGGCGACTCGCTCGCCCGGCTGAAAAACCTGCACGTCATCGGCATCACCCACGATGAAGCCGTGCTGTTTCCCGATCTGTCGCTGGAAATCTGGGGTCGCGCGCACCGCGACTACGACGATATGATTCCATTCGAGCGGGCACGGCCACGCTCGACGCGCTGGCAGATCGCGGCGGCGCATGGCCATTACGAGCCGATGCCGGATCGCAACGGCCCGCATCCGTCCTGGCTGATCGGCGATGCCGACATTGCCGCAACGGGCGCCGATTATGTCGCGCTCGGCCATTGGAATCGCGCCGCGCGGGTCGGCAATGGCACGGTGCCGGCCTATTATTCCGGTTCGCCCGAATTTGCCGGCACGGTCAATGTCGTGCGCTTGAGCGAAGCGGCTGGCGTGACCGTGATGCGTGCGCCGCTCGCTATCGCACGCGAGCGCAGCGAGTGAGTGCGAAAATTCCGCTCATTCCCGCGCAAGCGGGAATCCAGGACTGGGTCCCCGCTTTCGCGCGCTTTCGCGGGGACGAGCGGTCAAGGCTCGAATGCCAACGGCTCCGCGGGTAAGCGGAGCCGCTCTTGGTTTTTGTTTGCTGCGTCAGGCGCTATGGCTTTGCCGGCGTGGGAGCCGCGGGGGCCGGCGTCGGATTGTTGGGCGGCGGGGAAAAGCTCCTGCTGCCCGGGCCGGGCGCCGTCTGACTTGCCAGCGGGCAAGTGCTATTGGCATGTCGCATCGCTATAAGGCGCTTGCGCCATGGGCTTGCAGGATCATAGTTTTTTCTGTTCCTGCGCTCGGAGCGCTGCTCCAGACCAGCTTTCGAAACGCGGGCGAACCCGGAACAAATGGATGGCGACCATGAAAAAAATGTGTGCCGCGGTGCAGCTTGTTGGCATGGCCGGCGCGCTACTGCTTGCGCTCTTTGCTGCGGCCTTGGCCGTCATCGCGACTGCCGCCGCGCAATCGGGCGGCGGATCGTGGACGCTGAAGGCGCCATTGCCGGCCGCGCGCGGCGAAGTTGCCGCCGTTGCGCTTGACGGCAAATTGCACGCGCTCGGCGGCTCGGTGAATGGCTTCGCGGGTCCCTTCCACGACGAATACGATCCGGTGACCAATACCTGGCGTGCCC
>JASHWN010000184.1 GCA_030044035.1 Xanthobacteraceae bacterium | reverse complement strand
CGCTCGTGGCCGAGCGGCAGCGCCTGTCCATCATGCTGGCTTATTCGCGGCACGACGGCGCGTGCGTTCCAGGTCTCCCCGCGCCCAAGCCGGGACGATTGAGCGCGGCCGACCTTCTGCCGCATGCGGCCGCGCCGCTTGCCGAGGTGTTCCTATGCGGGCCGGGTGAGTTCATCCGGCACATGCATGACGGCCTGGTCGAGCGCGGCGTGAACTCGCAGTGCATTCGCTACGAGGCATTCGGACCCGCGACGCTGCTGCCGGCCCGCGCCGTGGCGGCCGATCCGGACGCGACATTCACGGTCCATTTCACCCGCAGCGATGTGCAGGCCGTCTGGTCGCCGACATCGGGAACGCTCTTGAACCTCGCCGAGGCCGCGGGCGTGTCGCCGGCCTTTGGCTGCCGCTCCGGCGCCTGCGGGCTGTGCCGGACCGCGCTCGGCGAAGGCCGCGTCAGCTATGTCGAGCCCATCGATGAGCCCGATGCCGGCTATGTGTATCCATGCTGCGCCATTCCCGAGGCGGACTGCCGGCTCGATCTCTAGCGCAAACGGTCAGCCACCAGGCTTTCAGCCCCTCACCGCGCAGTCGCTTAAAATCTCCGGCTTGAAGACGAGGCCGTGGCCGGGCCGTTCCGGCGCGGTGATCATGCCGTTTACAACCGGCACCGGCTCGACCCAAACGTCCTCCGACAGGCCCATGTCCTCGATCCAAATTCCGTTCGGGATCGAGGCGAGCAGGTGCACGTTCAGCTCGGGAAACAGATGCGGCGCGATGCTCATGCCCCAGGTGTCGGCGACGGTGGCGATCTTGCGCAATTCGGTGAAGCCGCCGCGCATCGGATCGGGCTGCAGGATCGGCAGCCGCGGGTGCTCGAAGAACGGCTTTAAGTCGAAGCGGGTGAAGTGCGTCTCGCCGCCGACGATGCGCAGATCGAGCGCCGCGGCGATGCGCAGATAGCCGGCGAAATCGTCGGCCACCACCGGCTCCTCCAGCCAGTACACGTCGTAGTCCTGAAATTTGCGGCCCATCTGGATGGCGACATCGGCGGTCCAGCCCATGTTGACGTCGATCATGATGGCGATGTCGGGGCCGAGCGCCTCGCGCATGCGCCGCACGTTGTCGAGGTCGGTGCGCAAATCGCCGACATGGGCGACCTGCATCTTGATCGCGTTATAGCCGCGCTCCTTGTAGTGCAGCGCCTTGGCGATCATGCCGTCGCCGCCGGAGCCGCGGAAGCAGCCGCTGCCATAGGCTGGCAGCTGCGCGCTGCAATGGCCCCACAGCCGGTGCAGCGGCAGCTTGGCGCGTTTGCCGAGCGCGTCCCACAGCGCCATGTCGAGCACCGACTGCGCCATGGTGGCGATGCCGCCGCGGCCGATCGTCATGGTGGCGCGCCACAGGTCCTGCCAGATCGCTTCGACCGCGCTGGCGTCCTTGCCGATGACGCGCGGGATGATGCACTCGTCGAGGCAGGCCGCGATCGAACGCAGGCCGGCCCGGAACAGAAACAGATAGCCCATGCCGACGATGCCGTCGGCGGTCTCGACCTCGAGCACCAGGAAATTGCGCGTCTCGCCGAAGGCATGGCCCTTGAGCCACGGACTTTGCGGCCACGGCACCCGCAACAGCGTGGTGCGGATCGCCTTGATCGTCATGTCGGTCATGGGTCCCCCCTCGGGCAGCGCGCCGCCTCTTCATCGCGTAGAATTTGAGACGTGATGCTGCGCAAACCTTTGTACCACGTCAACTTGTCCCCACAGTAGCACTCGGCGGCGGCGATGAATTGGCCTCGAAAAATTAGAAGCTGCTTGCGGCGGCGGACACTGTGCTATACATGTATAGCAATGAGGAGGTCTATCTCATGCTAGCTCTTCGTTTGCCGCCCGAGATCGAACAACGGCTTGACACGCTGGCCAAGAAGACCGGTCGCAGCAAGAGCTATTACGCGCGTGAGGCGATCTTGCGTCAGATCGAGGACATTGAGGATTATTATTTGGCGCGTCGGCGTCTTGCCCGCGGCGGCGCGCGGGTGACCCTCGAGTCGCTCGAGCGCCGGCTCAAACGGCGCTCGAAGCGTCAATGAGCGCGCCGGTTTGGCGCGTTGAATTTCATCCCGCAGCGGCCCGAGACCTACGCAAGCTCGGCGCCGATGGCGAGCGCCGAATCTTGCGCTATTTGCGCGAGCGCATCGCCGGCAAAGGAGACCCGCGCCGATTCGGCCACGCACTTACCGGCGACCGCAAGGAGCTCTGGCGCTACCGTGTTGGCGATTACCGCATCGTTGCCGCGATTGAAGAGGACCGCTTCATTGTATTGGTGGTCACGGTCGGACATCGGCGCGAGGTCTATCGCTAAGAAAGAGGAGCACCCATGCCCAAGACCCAGATTGTGTCGCCGAAAATCCGTCAGCCGAGCGGCCACTTCTCCCACGCCACCGTAGCAGAGGCGCGCGGCCGGCTCCTTTTCATCTCCGGCATGACGGCGCGGCGCGCCGACGGCAGCATTGCCGGCATCGGCGACATCGAGGCGCAGACGCGGCAGGTCTGCGACAACGTCAAGGCGGCGGTCGAAGCCGCCGGCGGCAGCATGGACGATATCTGCCGGGTCGACGTCTATGTGCGCAACATGGAGCACTTCGAGCAGATCCACAGAGTGCGCCGCGAGTATTTCAAGCCGCCGGCGCCCGCTTCGACCATGGTCGAAGTGTGCAAGATGACCTCGCCCGACTATTTGATCGAGATGAACGCCATCGCAGTCATCGGCGACTGAGCCTTGTTTCCCGGACGCGGTGCAGCGCCATAAGCGCGTTTACGCGCGTCTGCGACGCGCTATGGCGGTGCACCGCTGATCCGGGACCTTTACAAACCCGGAGTTTGTAACGGTCCCGGGTCTGCAGCGCACCACTTCGTGCTGCGCTGCGCCCGGGAAACGCGACTGTCTTAAACGCCGGTCTTGTCAGGGCCGCACAAATCGCGCGACAAATCGGGGCGCAGGCGCGGAGACTGCCGTGAACCCGACGATCAATATCGCCGCCTATAGCGACGCGCTGGTCGTGCTCGGCACTGCCGGCATCCTGGTGCCGATCGTAAGCCGGCTCGGCATCAGCCCGACGCTCGGCTATCTGGTCGCCGGCGCCGTGCTCGGGCCGCTCGGCCTCGGCTCGTTCATCCATTCCTATCCGTGGCTTTATTGGTTCACCGTCGGCGACGCGCGGAACGTCGACGGCATTGCCGAGCTTGGCGTCGTTTTCCTGTTGTTCCTGATCGGGCTCGAACTATCGCTGCAGCGCCTGTTGACCATGCGGCGCTATGTCGTCGGCCTTGGCGGTCTGCAGGTGCTCATCACCGCTGCGCTGATCGATGGTGTGGCGGCGGAGGCCGGCGAGCCGCCGGCAACGGCGCTTGTCATCGGGCTCAGCCTGGCGCTGTCCTCGACGGCGATCGTGCTCGAACTGTTGTCGAAGCAGGAGCGGCTGACCAGCAGCGTCGGGCGCACCAGCTTTTCGATCCTGCTGGCGCAGGATCTCGCCGTCATCCCGATCCTGCTGCTGGTCTCGATCTTGGCGGCGGGGCCGGGCCGCTCGGTGCTGACGAGCCTCGCCAGCGCGCTCGTCTCGGCCGCCATCGCGCTCGGCGTCATCGTGCTGTTCGGGCGGCTGTTGATGCGGCCGCTGTTTCGGCTTGTCGCCTCGACGCACTCGCGCGACCTGTTCATCGCCACCGTGCTGTTCGTGATCGTCGCCGCCGGCGTCATTGCCGACCGCGCCGGATTGTCGATGGCGCTTGGCGCCTTCGTCGCCGGCCTGCTGCTCGCCGAGACCGAATACCGCAAGGCCGTGGAGGCAGCGATCGCGCCGTTCAAGGCGCTGTTGCTCGGCATCTTCTTCTTCACCGTCGGCATGGCGATCGACTATCGCGAGCTGATCGGCGAGCCGGGGCTGTTGGCGGCGAGCGTCGCCGCCCTGATCGTCGTCAAGGCGCTGATCGTGATCGGCCTGTCCCGGATGTTCCTAGTCTCCTGGCCGGTCGCGGTGGAAACCGGGCTGTTGCTCGGGCCGGGCGGCGAGTTCGCCTTCGTCGGCATCGGCATGGCCGTCGTGGCGGGACTGGTCCAGCCGCGCGTTGCGAGCTTTGCGCTTGCGCTCACCTCGGTGACGATGCTGCTGACACCGTTCTTGTCGGCTGCCGGCCGACGCTTTGGCGCGCGGCTGCGCGCCGGCGTCCCGCCGCCCGCCGAACTCGCCGCCAAGCCGGCCGGCGGCCAAAATCATGCGATCGTCGTCGGCTACGGGCGGGTCGGCAAGGTGGTGTGCGAATTGCTGCGCGAGCACGGCATCGCCTATCTGGCTGCC
>JASHWN010000183.1 GCA_030044035.1 Xanthobacteraceae bacterium | reverse complement strand
AGGGGCACGATGCCGACGATCCGGTTTCGGCCGATCGCGCCATCGAACCGGTCGCTCCACTTCTTGATCGGGGCGTCGAAGGACTGCGGGTCGCCGTCGCCGGCGGCTATTTCAAATGCCGCGACGCGGCGGCGCTCGCCGCCGTCGATCGCGTCGCCGCCGCGCTCGGCGCCAACCGCGACATCGATATCCCGCATGCCGAACGCGCGCGCTCAGCGGCCTTTATCATCACCGCGTGCGAGGGCGCGAGCCTGCATCTCGACCGCCTGCGCCGGCGTGCGCGCGATTTCGATCCTGCCGTGCGCGACCGGCTGATCGCCGGCGCCATGCTGCCGGGATCCTTGCTGGTCAAGGCGCAAAAATTCCGGCGCTGGTATCGCGGCGAAGTTTTGAAGCTGTTCGGCGAAGTCGATGCCATTGTGGCGCCGGCGACGCCATGCTCCGCGCCGCTGATCGGGCAGCGCACGTTTGTGTTCGGCGACGTGGAGCTGCCGGTGCGCGCCAATCTCGGCCTCTATACGCAGCCGATCTCGTTCATCGGTCTGCCGGTCGTGGCCGTACCGGTTGCCGTCACGACGTTGCCGATCGGGGTGCAGATCATCGCCGCGCCGTGGCGCGAGGACGTGGCCTTGCGCCTAGGCCACGCGCTGCAGGCGGCAGGCATCGCCCGCGCACCGCGGCCGCGCCTGTAAGTCGCCGTTCGGTGAGGCGGGCCGTGGTTTCGCTTGCTGATTTGCCGACGCGGCGCGCAGAAAGATCAAATCACGCGGCTGTCGAGAATGCGGTCGCTTGCGGCGAGCCGCGTCGAGGCGTTTTGTGCCAGCTCGATGCGCGCGGCCGCTAGGTCTTTCGCTGTGCGCACGGATTGCTCGTCGAGCATCCATTGATAGGAAAACGTGTAGACGAAGGCGCAGCGCGCGTGGCGCGTTTGCGAATAGCGCATCAGGCGCTCGTCGAGCGCGCCGTCGCCGGCGAGCACTTCGCGGGCCAGAATGTAGCCGTCCTCCGCCGCCATGGCGGCGCCCTGGGTCAGGTGCGGCGGCGAGGTGTGGGCGGCGTCGCCGCCGATCACGACGCGGCCGCGAAACCACGGCCAGGGCACGAGAATGGGTTCGATCGGGCTATAGACGATGTCGGAGTTTTCATCGAGTGACCCTGCGATCTCGGCGACATAGCTGCCGTATTGGGCCAGCCGCTCTTTGAGGAGGCGCGGATAATCGCGCCGCTCGAGTGCGGCATCCGGCGCTTCCGGCCGGATGTGGAACAAATACATCAGGTCGTCGGCGAGCGGCATGGCGCCGGTCTTGCTGCCGATACCCTGCAGAAATTCCATGCCGCGCACGCACGCGGGCCGCGGCACCTGCACGCGCCAGCCGCCATAACCGGAGGCGTGCGGCACGAAGGCGGTGCCGAACAGGTGCTGCCGCGTGGTCGAGCGGATGCCGTCGAAGCCGGCGAGCAAGTCGACGGTTTCGCTGCGCCCGTCCGACAACACGGCAACGACGCGGTCGGGCTCCTCGTGGATTTCGCCGACGGTCAAGCCCGTGCGCACTTCGACGCCAGCGCGCCCTGCCGCTGCCAGCAAAATCTCGTGCAGGCGCAGGCGCGACAGCGCGCAGAATGCCGGCACCTTGGCGTCGCCGAGCAGAAATTTGTGCGCGACGATCAGCTCGCGGTTTTGATCGAAGATGAACATGCGGTCGTAAGCGAAGCCGCTCGCCAAAATTTCAGGCAACACGCCGAGCGCGTCGTAGACACGGAGCGCATTGGTCGGCTGGCCGAGCCCGACGCCCGGCACATCGAAGGCCGGCCGCCGCTCGATCAGCAAGACCTCGACGCCGCGCCGGGCGAACGCCGTCGCCGCGGTCAAGCCGCCGACGCCGCCACCCACCACCAAAACGCGCCGGATGTCGTTCATTGTTGTTGCATGAAATGCTGAGCTGCGGCGCTTCTATTCGTACAAAAAGTCCAGCATCGCGGTCTCCGCCAGCACCGCTTCGGGAATGGAGTGCCGCGCCGAACGGGCGCGCTCCTCGGCGCTTTGCGTGGCTTGCAGATAGGCGCCGAGATGGCGCGCGCGTTCGATGATTTTTCGGCCGGCCGGCAGCCGTGCCGCCTCGAAACGGGTGAGCCCGCTCGGCACGTCGGCTTCGGCATCGAGTGCCGCGGCCAGCGCCGCTGCGTCGTCGGCCGCCTTGGAGACGCCGGCGGCGACATGCGGCCGCGCCACGAACGCGGCGTCGCCGACGATGGCAACGCGGCCGAAGGCGAGGCGCGGACTTTCCAGATCGTAGATCGGCTGCAGGATCGGCTCGTCGATCAGGCGCACGATGGCGCGGAATTGCGGCGGCAGCAATCGCTCAGCAGCGGTGCGCATGGCGGCGATGGCGTCGCGGCGAATGAGCGGCGGCGGAATCGAGATCGAGTGGGTGACGCCGCTGTCGTCGGTCAAAAGCCAGGGCAGCTCGGTGGCTTCGTCCGCCGGCCGGTACCACACCACATTGTAGCGCCGCTGTCCGGGCCGCAAATCCCCGTTCGGGCCGGCGACTGGATAAAACACGCATTGCTCGCCCGGCGGCAGACAGAACGCCATCGAGTCGAACAGCTCGCGGTGGATCGCCGACGGGATCGCGCTTTCGGGGAGCAGCGCGCGCCAGGCGCAATAGCCGGCATAGAGCGGAACCACGTCCCGCAGGCATTGGCTGCGCACGGTCGAGCGCAAGCCGTCGGCGCCGATCAGCACGTCGGCCTCTGCGGTGCCGCCGTCGGCAAAATGCGCAACCACGGCGCTCGCATCCTGCGTAAAAGCTGTCAGGCCGCGGCCGCGGTGATAGTGGGCGGCCGGAAAGGCGTCGCGCAGCACGCGATAGACGCGCTCCCACGCTGTGAGCACCTGCGGGCATTCGGTCTGCAGGGTGACGCGGCCGTCGATGTCGAGGAGCTTTCGCATCTTGGCGAGCACGCCGAGATC
>JASHWN010000182.1 GCA_030044035.1 Xanthobacteraceae bacterium | reverse complement strand
GATCTGCTCCTCGGTCACGTCGATGATGAAACCCGGCCACTTCTCGTATTGCGGCCGGTAGGTCTGCACGATGTCGGCGACGGCGATCTTGACCAGCGCGCTGACCGGGATGTTGACGGCAAGCCGCAGGTTGACGCCGAGCTTGGCGAAGTTGAGCCCGGCGCCCAGCGCCTGCGCCAAGGCTTGCTCCGACAGCGTCACCAGGCTCGACTCGCTCGCGCCCGGCATGAAGGCGCCGGGCATCAACACGCCCTGGCTCGGGTGGCGCACGCGTGCGAAGGCTTCGGCGCCGACCAGCTGTTTCTTGCGCAGGTCGATCTTGGGCTGGAACCAGAATTCCACCCAGTTGTTCGTCAGCGCCTCGGCGAGGTCGACGCGGCCGGCCGCCGCCGGCGGGTCGCCGAGCTTGAGCTCCTGGAGGATCTTGACGATGACGCCGGTCTCGAACGGCTTTTTCAGCGCTGGCAGCATCAACAGCCGATGCTGGTCGCCGATGTTCTTGACGTGCGCCAGAACCGCCGCGCCGCGGTTCGACATCAGCTGGACGTAGCCGCTGTAGCCGCGCTGGCCAAGCGTCACCACGCAGCCGATCGCGTCGGCGGATTCGAGCGCGATGTTGAGGAACACCGCGTCTGGCGTGCGCTTGGCCAAAGCCGTCGCCACGCCCTCGCCGTCGGCGAATTCCAGCGTGTCGACGCCGGCGCCGTGCATGATCAGCGACAAAAAGTGGCGGATGCTGGCGTCCGAATCGATGATGAAGCAGAGCGGCGTGCGGCTATTGCCGCCGATCACGTCTGGCGGCGCGGCCGCACTGGTGGCGATGGCGGCTGGCGCGGAGCTTGCACTCATCGGTCGTCTGTGCGCCCGCTTGGAGGAGACGGCGCATCATTGGCGCAAATCCTTAACCAGTGGTTTCGCTGCTGGCACCGGGTGGCATCAAGCGGCGCCGCACTCTGTGATTGAACGAGCGGGCGTTCCTACGCGGCGACTGCATGCACTGGCTGCGGGCGACACGTGCGCTGCAGGCCGGTGTGACGCCAAAGTTCGCCGTGCTAGCTTGCGCCCACGCCGCGGTGGCGTCTTGCGGATGCCGCCCAAAGAGACACGGTTCCGACGGGAGAACGAAATGCCGAAAAAGGGTTCCAGCCCGAAAAATTTAGATCGCCGCAGATTCCTGGCTGCGGCCGCTGTTGCCGGCGCCGGCAGTGCGGTCCGCCCTGCCGCAGCCGCAACGACGGCGGCACCGCAGCCGGAGCGCCGGCTGCCGTCGGCGCTGCCGCCGAACGAGCACGTCGCCGCGGTCGAGACCGGCGCGCCGAACGTGCCGAACATCGCGCCTTACGCGACCGAGGGCCGGCCCGGTTCCGACTTCATGGTCGACGTGATCAAGACGCTCGACATCAAATATCTGCCGGCCAATCCCGCCTCGAGCTATCGCGCCATCCATGAATCGCTGATCGACTACGGCAAGAACACGATGCCGCAATACCTCACCTGCACCCATGAGGAGGTCGGCGTCGGCATCGCCCACGGCTATTACAAGATCGCCAACAAGCCGCTGTTGACGACGTGCCACGGCACCGTCGGCCTGATGCACGCCACCATGAACGTCTACAACGCGTTCTGCGACCGCGCGCCGGTGATCATTCTCGCCGGCAACGATCTCGACGCCGCGCATCGGCCGCCAGGCGTGCCGACGATCCACTCCGCGCAGGACATCAACGCCATCGTGCGCGAGTTCACCAAATGGGACGACACGCCGGTCTCGGCGGAGCATTTTGCCCAATCGTTCGTGCGCGCCTATCAGATCGCCGTCACGCCGCCGTGCGCGCCGGTCGTGTTGTCGCTCGACGATGGGCTGGCGCAGGAGCCGATCCGCGATTACGGCCAGAAACTTTACATTCCGAAATACGTGCCGAATGCGGCGCCGGCCGGCGAATTGGGCGCGGTGCGCGAGGCGGCGCGGCTTTTGGTCAATGCCGAGCATCCGGTTATCGTCGCCGACCGCGCCGTTCATACCCAGCGCGGCATGGATCTGTTGGTGCAGCTCGCCGAGCTGTTGCAGGCGCCGGTGGTGCGCGAGCGGTCGCGGCTCAATTTTCCGAACACGCACTATCTGAGCCGGCCGGCGTCCGTCATCGCGCAGGCCGACGTGATCCTCGGCCTCGAACTGACCGATTACTGGGCCACGGTGAACAAGTACGTCGACAACAATGCCGAGGGCGTCGGCACCGTGAGCTCGCGGATAAAACCCGGCACCAAGCTGATCAGCATCAGCACCGTGTCCTTGATGACGAAGTCCAATTATCAGGAATTCGAGCGCTTCCAGAGCGTCGACGTGCCGATCGCCGGCGATGTCGAGGCCACCTTGCCGGCCTTGATCGAGGCGGTGAAAGTCGCGCTGCCCGACGACCGCAAGGATGCAATCGCCAAGCGCGGGCAAGCGATCAAGGAGGCCTACGCCAAAGGCCGCGAAGGCGCGCGGCAGGCCGCCGCCATCGACTGGGACGCGAGCCCGATCTCAACCGCGCGGCTCTGCATGGAGCTTTACGGCCAGATCAAGGACTTTGACTGGTCGCTGGTGCCGTCGTCCGGCCAATTCAGCGGCTGGCCGATCCGGCTGTGGCCGATGAGCAAGCATTACCATTGGACCGGCACGTCGGGCGGCTACGGCGTCGGCTGGGGCGCGCCGGCTTCGGTCGGCAGCGCGCTCGCCAACCGCGACGAGGGCCGCTTCTCGGTCTCGATCCAATCCGACGGCGACCTGATGTACGCGCCGGGCGCGCTATGGACTGCGGCGCGGCACAAGGTCCCGCTGCTCGCCGTCATGCACAACAACCGGGGCTATCACCAGGAGGTGATGCATGTGCAGCGGCTCGCCAATTTCCGCAACCGCGTCGCCGACGTCGGCGACGATCTCGGCCCGATCGGCACCAGCATCATGAATCCCGACATCGAGTATCACAAGCTCGCCGAGTCGATGGGCTGGTGGGCCAAGGGACCGATCAAGGATCCCGCCGATCTCGGTGCCGCGATCAGGGAAGCGGTCGCCGTGGTCAAATCCGGCCAGCCGGCGCTGGTCAACGTTTGGACGCAGCCGCGCTGAGGAGACAGGCTCAATGGCAAATGTTCGTGCGTATTTGGTGCTCAGCGCGTTCGCCGCTGGCGCCGCCCTCATCCCCGGCGCAGCGCTGGCAGTGCCATCGGCAGATAATGGCAAAGCCGCTTTCGTCAAACATGGCTGCTGGCAATGCCACGGTTTCGAGGGGCAAGGCTCCACCGAAACTAGCGCCGGCCGCGTGCTCTACGACACCAAGCTGCCGCTCGAAGCCTTCAAGGCTTATGTGCGCGATCCGTCGGGCGCGATGCCGCCGTATCACGCCGAGATTCTGTCCGATTCCGATCTGGCGGATATTTACGCCTATCTGGAATCGCTGCCGAAGCCGAAGCCGGCGAGCGAGATTCCACTGCTCAAGCAGTCATCCGCGGCTGGAGAATCGAGGTGATCAACGTCAGACGACTGGGCCATGCCACGCTGACCACGCCGGATATCGACCGGCAAGTGGCCTACTACACCGAGGTGGTCGGGCTGACGCTGGTCGAGCGCAGCAAGGATCGGGCCTTTTTGGCGTGCAAGGTCGGTCTCGAAGCCATCGCGCTCGAACCCGGCAAGGGCAATGCGCTCTCCCGGATCGCCTTTCAGGTCGATCCTGACAGCGACCTTAACGAGGTCGCCGCGGCGCTCGCCAAACACGGCGTGAAGACCGAGCGGCGCAGCGGCATCTCGCCCGGCGTCGCCGAGGCAGTCGTGTTCATCGATCCCAAAGGCACGCTGGTCGAAATTTTTGCCGATTACGCCTTCGCCAAGGATGACGGCCGCAGCGAAGGCATCATGCCGCTCAAACTCGGCCACGTCGCTTACCGGGTCGACGACGTGCAGAAGACCGTGAACTTTTACTGCGACGTGCTCGGCTTTCGCGTCTCCGACTGGCGCGACAATTCATTTGCGTTCCTGCGCTGCAATACCGATCATCACACCGTCAACTTTGTCTACGACGCCGAGCCGCAGCTCCATCATATCGCCTTCGAGGTCAAGGACTGGGCGGAAATCCAGCGCGCCGCCGAGACGCTCGCCAGGCACGACATTCATCTGGTGTGGGGGCCGGGCCGGCATATTATCGGCCACAACATCGCGATCTATCACCGCAACGCCGACAAGGTGCGCGTCGAGTTCTTCTGCGAGATGGACCAGATGAAGGACGAGGCGCTCGGCTATTTCGATCCGCGGCCCTGGCATCAAGACCGGCCGCAGCGGCCGAAAGTGTGCGGCCGAAAGTGTGGGGCCCGGAGACGTTGCGCAATTACTGGGGCTACGGCTCGGAGCGCATCATTCGCGGTTATCAGACCATCGAGTAGAGCTGCGCCGCGACGGCGAAGGGCACGGGAGGACAATCGTGAAAGTCTGCATGTTCCACCTGATGCCGTATCGCGATCTGCCGGCCGATTTCGAGGATCGCTATAGGTCGGCCTACATCGATCCGCCGTGGTTCGAAATCGCCGATCCCGACAAGGTCGGCCAGTACTACAACGCCACCCTCGACGAATTGCTGTACGCCGCGAAGGCCGGCTTTCACGGCCTTTGCACCAACCAGCATCACCAAAACGTCTACGGCTTCATGGCCAATCCGAGCCTGCTCGGTTCGGTGCTGGCGCGCGGCACCAACGGGGCGAACATCGCCATCATCCAGCTCGGCTCGACCTTGCCCTCGACCACGCCGCCGACGCGGATCGCCGAGGAATACGCGATCCTCGATTGCATCAGCGGCGGCCGCCTGATCGCCGGCTTCCCCACCGGGCTGCCGACCGACGCCACCATCTCCAACGGCGTGGTGCCGGTGGAGCAGCGCGAGCGCTATCGCGAAGCGCTGGCTTTGGTCAAAAAGGCATGGTCGGCGAAAGAAATCTTCGCCTGGAACGGCAAGCACTATCAGCTCGGCATGGTCAACCTGTGGCCGCGGCCGATCCAGCAGCCGCATCCGCCGATCTGGATTCCGGGCTCCGGCATTTCATCGACGGCGGAATACGTCGTGAGCAACGACCATTGCTTCTGCCATTTGAGCTACCACGGCGCCAAGAACGCCACCTATACGGCTGACCGCTTTTGGGAGCTGGTGGCGAAGAAGGGCCGCGACGACAATCCGCACCGCTACAGCTTCCTGCAACTGATCGGTGTCGCCGATAGCGACGCGGAAGCAGAAGAACTCTACGCGCCGCACGCCGAGTATTTCTTCCGCAAGCTCCTCCACACGCCGTCGTACTATCAGCAAATCCCCGGCTGCCTTGAATACGATGCGCTGGTGCAGGCGCTGACCTACAATCCGCGCGGCGGTTTCAATCTGCGCGATATGCGGGCGCGGGATTTTTACGACAATGGCTTCGTCATCGTGGGCAGCCCGAAGACCGTGCGCGAGCAGCTGAAGGAATGGATGAAGCGGCTGCGCGTCGGCCACCTGTTGGCGCTGCTGCAGTTCGGCTCGATGCCGACGCAACTGTGCAAGCGCAACGTCGACCTGTTCGCCCGCGAGGTGCTGCCGCATCTGGAGCCGGTGTGGGACGAATACGAAGATCGCTGGTGGCCCGAACGGCTGCGCGCAGCACGCCCTGCGGCCGCCATGGCGGCGGCCTCCTGAGCCGGCGGAGTTTTGGTGATGGCGGCGCCGCGCTCCCGCAGAATCCGGTTGTGGCAGGACCGGATCGAGACCGAAGTCGAGATTTCCGGCGATGGGCCGCCGCTCGTCTATCTGCACGGGCCATGGGGGCTGCCGCCGGATCGCGCCTTTATCGCGCGCCTGGCCGAAGCGTGCACGGTTTACGCGCCGCGGCATCCGGGCACGACCCCCGGCGATGAAAACGCCGTCCATGCGCTCTCGGGCTGGCTCGATCTGCTGGTTTACTACGGCGAACTGTTGGATCGCCTTGAGCTTGCCGCGCCGTTCGCGCTCGTGGGGCATTCGTTCGGCGGGCTCGTTGCCGCCGAATTGGCCGCCGCGACGCCGGGGTCCGTGCGCAAGCTGGCGTTGATCGACCCGGTCGGGCTTTGGCGTGACGACATTCCAGTCAAGAACTGGATGATATTGCGCGACGACGAACGCCGACCATCGCTGTTTGCCGACCCGCAAGGCGCCGCAGCGCAAGCCTTCTTTGCCACGCCGACCGACGCCAAAGAGCGCGCCGCCGTGCTGGCGTCATCCGTCTGGGCACAGGCCTGCACCGGCAAGTTCGTCTGGCCGGTACCCGACCGCGGGCTCAAGAACCGCATTCATCGCATCGCGGCGCCGACCTTGCTGGTCTGGGGCGACAGCGACCGCATCATTGCGCCCGCCTATGCGGAGGAATTCGCCAAGCGCGTCAACGGCGCGCGGGTCAAGTTGATCGCCAAGGCCGGCCACCTGCCACATCTGGAACAATCAGAGGCCGTGGCCAAAGCCGCGCTCGATTTTATCGCCGGCTGAGCCGCGCCGCCGCATGAGCGGTGCGGTCGGCTACACGCCGCCGTGAGCGGAGCGCGAGCCGCGCTGGCTGGAAATGTGATTGGCTGCGCCGGCGATGAATGTTCTAAAAGTCCGGCACGTTGGGCCATTTTGGGAGCACGGTCCCAGACGCGGGAGGACGGAGGCGGAGATGGCGGGCGGACTGTTTGCACCAGGTGGTCGGCGGTTCTCGATGCGCGGCATGCTTTATGGAACCGCGTTCGCTGCGATCCTTGCGCTTGGCGCCACACTGTCGGCCAAGGCGGCGGAGCCAGCCGTGGTGATTCCGCCTCCCGCACTCGATGCGACGCCGCCCGCCGCCGGCGGATTGCAGAAAATTGTGCTGGCCGGCGGCTGCTTCTGGGGTGTCCAAGGGGTCTTTGAGCACACCAAAGGCGTCGTTCAGGCGGTCTCAGGGTATTCCGGCGGTGCTAAAGAGACCGCACACTACGAGATGGTCGGCACCGAGCGGACCGGCCACGCCGAGTCGGTACAGATTACCTACGACCCGAAGCAGATTTCCTATGGCAAGATTTTGCAGATTTACCTTTCGGTCGCGCACAATCCGACTGAGTTGAACTATCAGGGTCCCGACAGCGGCCCGTCCTATCGGTCGGCGATTTTCTACGCCAACGACGAGCAAAAGCGGATCGCCGAGGCCTACATTGCGCAGCTCGACAAGGCGCGCGTTTTTCCCGCGGCGATCGTGACCAAGCTTGAGGCATTCACAGGCTTCTATCCGGCGGAAAATTATCACCAGGATTTCCTGGTGCTGCACCCGGACTACCCGTACATCGTCTTCAACGACCTGCCCAAGGTCGAAAATCTCAAGCGCCTGTTCTCGGACTATTATCGTGCCGCGCCCGTTACGGTGTTGGCAGCGAGCAAGCCCACCCAATAGGCCGGGTTTTCGAGGGCGGGTTTTCGCGCGGCTTGGGTTCCGCAGGGCGGAACTTTCTGACGCCAGTTCATCGCCCTCGTGCCGCAACCCCAGTGCGGCAAAGTCCAATATTTAAGTCTATAGCCATCGGCCGCTTCCTGACGTATCGTCGGTTGCGGAGAAGGGCCGAGACAGGCTCGCTCCAACGACGTTTGAGTAACGCGAAGGGGGAGGAAGGCCATGGCTATGGCATCGACGACCTACGGCACGCTGCCGGAGGCAGAACACAGCGCCCAATTGCGCAAAGCCGTCATTGCTTCGACGGTCGGCACCGCGATCGAGTGGTACGATTTTTTCCTCTACGGCACGGCGGCCGGGTTGGTCTTCGGCAAGCTCTATTTCCCCAACCAGGACGCGCTGACCGCCACGTTGCTGGCGTTCAGCACGTACTTTATCGGCTTCGTCGGCCGGCCGATCGGAGCGGCGATCTTCGGCCATTACGGCGACCGCATCGGCCGCAAGGCGACGCTGATCGCGACGCTCCTGTGCATGGGCCTTGCGACCTTCGCCATCGCCTTCGTCCCCACCTATGCGTCGATCGGCGTGTGGGGTGCGATTCTGTTGACCGTGCTGCGGGCGATCCAAGGCATCGGCGTCGGCGGCGAATGGGGCGGCTCGGTGCTCTTGGCCATGGAATGGTCGCGCAAGCACGGCGAGCGCGGGCTGATGGCGTCGTGGCCGCAATTCGGCGTCCCGTGCGGATTGCTGCTGTCGAATTTCGCGATCCTTGCTTTCAGCGCGATGGGAACCGAAAGCTTCAACAGTTGGGGCTGGCGAATTCCGTTCGGGCTGTCGATCATCCTGGTCGGCGTCGGCCTGTGGATCCGTCTCGGCATTCTCGAGACGCCGGTGTTCCAAGAGATCCTGAAGAAGGACAAGGTCGAGAAGGCCCCCGTCATCGAGGTGGTGAAAAAGCAGCCGAGGGAGATCATCCTGTCGGCACTGCTGCGCATGTCGGAGCAGGCGCCGTTCTACATCTTCACTGCCTTCATCTTCGCCTACGCGGTCGGCACCTTGCACATGTCGCGCAACTTGATCCTGACCTCGGTGATGGTGGCGGCCTGCGTATCGTTCTTCACCATTCCGCTCGCCGGCTACTTTTCCGATCGGATCGGTCGTAAGACCATGTACCTGATTGGCGTTGTGGTCATGGGATTGTTCGGCTTTGTCTACTTCGCGATGGTCGATACCGCGGTGCCCCTCTTGGTGTTTATCGCCATCGTGTTGTCGCTGATCCCGCATGACCTGCAATATGGACCGCAGGCCGCGCTGATCGCGGAATCGTTTACGCCGCGACTGCGCTACAGCGGGGCCTCGCTGGGCTATCAGTTGGCGTCGATCATTGCCGGCGGCCCGGCGCCGCTCATCGCCACCGCGTTGTTCGCAAGTTACAAGAGCGGCTACGCGGTGGCGATCTACATCGCGGCATGCGCCGTCATCAGTCTGATCGCCGCCGCGCTGATGCCGGACTACACCGGAAAAGACATTTCGGACAGCGCCTACAGCGAAGATTAACGGCATGAGGCACACGGGTCGTAACCTGCGCCTCACGAAACGCCTTCAGCCCGGTTCGCCATCAGAGCCGGGCTTTTTTCATCGGCTAATTTTGGGCTGACAAGCCCGGGGATCGATCAGCGGAGATTCAGGAACTCAGGCCGCCCGGTCCATCGGGCCGCTGCGCTGCTGGATCGGGCGCGGCCGGGTGGCGTAACAGCCACATGCGACCCAGCCCATCACTGCCACGAGAAGGAGCCAAAGCGCCGCGTCGGTAACCATTCCGGTCTCTCCATGGTCGCTCCCCGCTTCATCAATGCGCACCTCGTGGCGAAATGCGCGATGGTGCAATGTCGCACGCGGGCGTCGCGTTGCCGCAGTGGCAACCGCATGGCGGCGCCGGCGCGGCGCTCGCACGGGCGGGTTGCGCCGCGCTGCGATGTCGCCTATTGCTCGCGCGACCGGTTTGCGGGGGCGGGAAAGGGGGAAGGGTGAATCGGAAAATCCTCATCATGGGCTTGCCGGGCGCGGGCAAGACCACGCTCGCCA
>JASHWN010000181.1 GCA_030044035.1 Xanthobacteraceae bacterium | reverse complement strand
CTCTTCGGCTTTGGCTTCGAAGGCGACCGGCTTTCCGATCGCCAAGGTCGCCGCCAAGCTCGCGGTCGGCTACACGCTCGACGAGATCAAGAACGACATCACCGGCGGCGCCACGCCGGCCTCGTTCGAGCCGACCATCGACTACATCGTCACCAAGGTGCCGCGTTTTGCGTTCGAAAAGTTTCCCGGCGCCGAGCCGGTGCTGACCACCTCGATGAAGTCGGTCGGCGAGGCGATGGCGATCGGCCGCACCTTTGCGGAGAGTTTGCAGAAAGCGTTGCGCTCGCTGGAGACCGGGCTGACCGGGCTCGACGAAATTACCATGGCGGGCGTCGGCCAGGGCGACGACAAGAATGCGATCCGCGCCGCGCTCGGCACGCCGACGCCGGACCGCGTGCTGGCGCTGGCGCAGGCGATGCGGCTTGGCACCAGCGACGCCGACATCCACACCGCCTGCCGCATCGATCCGTGGTTCTTGGCGCAGATCCGCGGCATCGTCGAAGCCGAGAACGAGATCCGGCAAAAAGGCTTGCCGGCGAGCGCGCCGGCGCTGCGCCGGCTCAAAGCCATGGGCTTTTCCGACGCCCGGCTCGCCCGGCTCACCGGGCTCACGGCCGACGAGGTCGCGGCGCGGCGCCGGCAGCTCGGCGTGCGGCCGGTGTTCAAGCGCATCGACACCTGCGCCGCCGAGTTCGCTTCGCCCACCGCCTACATGTACTCGACCTACGAGACGCCGTTTGCCGGCTGTGCCGTCGACGAGGCGGCGCCATCAGACAAGAAAAAAGTCGTCATTCTCGGCGGCGGCCCGAACCGCATCGGCCAGGGCATCGAGTTCGACTATTGCTGCTGCCACGCCGCCTTCGCGCTCAAGGAAGTCGGTTTCGAAACCATCATGGTCAATTGCAATCCGGAAACGGTATCGACCGATTATGACACCTCCGACCGGCTCTATTTCGAGCCGCTGACCGCCGAGGACGTGATCGAGGTCCTCGACACCGAGCGGTCGAACGGCACGCTGCATGGCGTCATCGTGCAGTTCGGC
Source organism: Xanthobacteraceae bacterium (assembly GCA_030044035.1). Taxonomy (GTDB): domain Bacteria; phylum Pseudomonadota; class Alphaproteobacteria; order Rhizobiales; family Xanthobacteraceae; genus BOG-931. The sequence continues at coordinate 4,212 of JASHWN010000181.1, read as the reverse complement.
GGCCAGACCCCGCTCAAGCTCGCCGAGCCGTTGGAAAACGCGCGCGTGCCTATTCTCGGCACCTCGCCGGACGCCATCGACCTCGCCGAGGACCGCGACCGCTTCAAGCAGCTGCTCGAACGGCTCAAATTGCGGCAGCCGAACAGCGGCGTCGCCACCAGCCCGGAAAAAGCCCACGCCATTGCCGAGGCGGTCGGCTACCCGATCGTGATCCGGCCGTCCTATGTGCTCGGCGGCCGCGCCATGGAGATCGTGCACGACACCCACCAGCTCGACCGTTACGTCGCACGGCTCGCCGCCGATCTGGACCGGCCTTCCGAACTTGCGGTTTCGGAGAAACGGCCGCTGTTGATCGACCGCTATTTGACCGACGCCATCGAAATCGACGTTGACTGCCTCGCCGACGGCACGGCCAGCTACATCGCCGGCATCATGGAGCACATCGAGGAGGCCGGCATCCATTCCGGCGATTCGGCCTGCTCGCTGCCGCCGCACTCGCTCGACCCGGCGACCATCGCCGAGCTGGAGCGGCAGACCCGCGAACTCGCCCGCGCGCTCAAAGTCGGCGGGCTGATGAACGTGCAATACGCCATCAAGGACGGCGAGATTTACGTGCTCGAAGTCAATCCGCGCGCCTCGCGCACCGTGCCGTTCGTCGCCAAGGTGACCGGCGTGCCCGCCGCCAAGATCGCCGCCCGCGTCATGGCCGGCGAACCCCTTAAGAGCTTCGGCTTGAAGCCGCGGCGCTTCGAGGCCGGCGCCGCCCGGCATATCGGCGTCAAGGAGGCGGTGTTCCCGTTCGCGCGCTTTGGTCCGGCAGTCGACACCGTGCTCGGCCCCGAGATGAAATCGACCGGCGAGGTCATGGGCATCGACCGCGACTACAACGTCGCCTTCGTCAAAAGCCAGCTCGGCGGCGGCTCGCGCCTGCCGAAGACCGGGACCGTGTTCGTCTCGGTCAAGGACGCCGACAAGCCGCGCATCCTGGACGCCATTCGGCTCCTTGCCGGTTCCGGTTTCCGGATCGTCGCCACCTCGGGCACGCAACGGTACCTCGCCGAAAACGGCGTCGCCGCTGTGAAGGTCAACAAGGTGGCCGAAGGCCGGCCCCACATCGTCGACGCTATCAAAAACGGCGGCGTTCAGCTCGTTTTCAACACCACCGAGGGGGCGACCGCGCTGGCCGACAGCCGGTCGCTTCGCCGCGCAGCCCTCTTGCATAAAGTGCCGTACTACACCACTCTTTCGGGGGCTGTCGCCGCAGCGCAGGGCATCAAGGCTTATCTCAAGGGTGACCTCGAAGTGTGCGCGCTGCAGAGCTATTTCGCGGCCGGGACGGACAATTAGGGGTCGGACCGACCGGGGCGGCGGTACGAAAGAGACAGAGCTTGCGACGCGCGGCTGGCCGGGAGGCCGGCACGCGATAAAAGTTTTGACTCTGCGGCCTTTGGAGGTTGGAGAGCGATGGACAAAATCCCGATGACAGCGGCGGGCTACGCCGCGCTCGAGGAGCAGCTGCGGCAATGCCAGCAGGTCGAGCGGCCTCGCATCATTCAGCAAATCACCGACGCGCGCACCCATGGCGATCTGTCGGAGAACGCCGAATACCATGCTGCCAAGGAAGCCCAGTCGCTCAATGAAGGCCACATCGCCGAACTGGAGGACAAGCTCGCGCGCGCCGAGGTCATCGACGTGTCGAAGCTGTCCGGCGACACCATCACGTTCGGCGCGACGGTCACGCTGATCGACGAGGACACCGACAAGAAATCGGTCTGGCAGATCGTCGGCGAGCCCGAAGCCGATGCCAAGAAGGGCAAGATTTCCATCACCTCGCCGCTGGCCCGCGCGCTGGTCGGCAAGAAAAAGGGCGCGCAAGTCGAAGTCGTCACGCCCGGCGGTGCCAAGGCGTACGAGGTGATGAAAGTCGAGTGGAAATAGCAGCGACTAAGGGCGCCGGCCTTCGATGCGGTCGGCGACGTAAGTTACAATGCCGCCGTGGAGGCGGCATTGTGCTATTTGCGCTACATAAACTTATACCAAGCGCAATTAATGTTGACCGTCATCCTGAGGTGGCCGCCAACGGGTCCGGCCCGAAGTGGCCGGCCCGATGACAAGCTCCGCGGCCCTCGAAGGATACGGCCGAGGACTCACGGGCCGTCGCCCTTCGAGGCTCGCTTCGCTCACACCTCAGGGTGACGGATATGAGTCAGCAATAAGAGCCGTTGATATTATAAGTGGGCGCTGGCCCGCGCAGCCTCATGACGCTTCGAAGCCGTAACGTAGCGCCGCCCTTGGCTCGTGCCGGGGCGAGGATTGCCGAAGCAACCCAATGAGCGAATAGGAGTGGATGAGGAATGCGCGCGGCACCCCATAGATCGGGATCAGCACGATTGGAAATACGATTCCGCCGCCAGCACCGGTCAGCGCTCCAATCGCTACGGCGTTGATCAGATCGGCCATGCCGAAGAGATTCCAGGCGATCGCCGCGCCACGCGCATAGGATCTGCCGACAAACCACCAATAGGCAACTAGCGGCGCCAAGAGGCCGGTGACAACGTCGCCGACGCCCGCCGGAATGGCAAAAATCCCGGGCAACTGACCGGCAAAATAGCGGACCAGGAAAACCCCGCCGACAATCCTGAAGGTCTGGATCGCGATCAGCCAGTGCTGCGGAATAGCCGCAATGCTGCCCCGGAACGTCGGCGACAACAGCAAAAGATATCCCGCCGCCAATGTCGCGAGCAGCGTTGCCGGAATGGCCCTTCCCTGGAAGACATTGTCGGCACCGACAACCACAATGCTGACCAACCACAATGCGGAAACCAGCGCTGCACCAATGATCCAATGCCGCTGCTGCGATTTGTCGTGCGAAGCCGCGCAGACACCAAACGAAAAACCGAGCCAATGCAGCGTCGACGAGATCGATTGCAAGATAACTTGGAGGAACGCCAGGGTCATGCTGCGATCTCCTTTTTGCTGGGCTTCGTAAGTGGTGCAGGCCGGCGGCCAAATGGCGCCAGCCAGATGAAGGCCAAGATCGATAGAACCAGCATCATGTTCGGGTCCCTTCTCCTGCTGTGAGAAGCCTGCAGCCGGCGTGTTCAGCCTCGGCCTCAGCTTCGTGGAGCATGGGATATTGACTCCTATGATCGTAGTCAATATATATTGTGTAATTAGTAAAGCGCTTGTGAAGCGGTTGACGACCGATGCTGTCCGCGCTTACGCGAGCGGCGGCCCTGGTCGCTTCCGGTCGGTGCCTATCGATGGCCTACGATCAACGGTGTCCGGTCGCCAGAACCCTAGAAGTCATCGGCGAACGGTGGACTATCCTCATCCTGCGCGACCTCATATTGGAGGGGCCGCGCAAGTTTCAGGATTTTATCGACTCACTGTCGGGGATAAGCCCAAACACGCTGTCGGCGCGTCTAAAGACGTTGGAAGAACACGGCATCATCCAACGGCGCTTCTATGAAGACCACCCGCCGCGGGCCGAGTACATTCTCACCGAAAAGGGAAACGAGCTGCGGCCCGTGCTGCGGACTCTCAGGGATTGGGGACAAAAGCACACAAGCTTTTCGGCATCGCGCAAACCAAGCTAAGGCGTTGCTGACCGTCCGCTTTTGCCCGCCGCCGTTCTGTTCTCGGTCCCCGCGTTTTGTTTTCCGACCCCTGCGTCGCTTGCATAGCTGGTAAAAATCCCTAAATTGGCTGCGGGCGGCTCACCTGATCGAGGCGGGGCTGGCTCTTTCCCGGCTGGACGAGACTAACGCCCTGATGTGCCGGGGTTTTTGGCGGGCTGCGCCGATGCCCGCGACAATGAGCGGAACGAGCCGGTGAGCCAAACCACCCACGCCAAAGTCGTCATCATCGGCTCGGGGCCCGCGGGCTATACCGCCGCAATCTATGCGGCGCGCGCCATGCTCGAACCGATCCTGATCGAGGGCATTACGCCGGGCGGCCAGCTCACCGTCACCACCGACGTGGAGAATTATCCGGGCTTCGCCGACGTCATCCAGGGCCCCTGGCTGATGGAGCGGATGAAGAAGCAGGCCGGCCATGTCGGCACCAAGCTCGTCGCCGATCACGTCAGCGCCGTCGACTTGCAGCGCCGTCCGTTCCGCATCGAATGCGATTCCGGCGACGTCTATTTGGCTGAAGCGCTCGTTCTGGCGACCGGCGCCCAGGCGCGCTGGCTCGATCTGGCCTGCGAGC
>JASHWN010000180.1 GCA_030044035.1 Xanthobacteraceae bacterium | reverse complement strand
AAGTGCAGCCGCCGCTCAAGCCGTTGCTCCGGTCCGGCGGCGCGCAGGTCTTCGCCCAGGGCGAACGTCTCCCCGATTTCGATCTGCACTGTCCCCTGCTGAGCCTGCCGCTCGTGTTCGGCACGCGGCTCGAGACGGTGCCGGCATCGATTCCCTATATCGCGGCGCCGCCGGAGCGCGCGGCGGCATGGGCGCCGCGGCTCGGTCGCTCAGCGCGGCCGCGCGTTGGCATCGCGTGGGCCGGATACGCCGGACACAACAACGACCGCAACCGGTCGATCGGTCTTGAGCCTCTGCTCGCGCTTGCCGCGTCAGGCATCAGCTTGATCAGCCTGCAGAAAGAAATGAGCGCGCAAGACCGCGAGCTGCTCGGTGCCCATGCCGACATCCTGCGTCTCGGCGAGGAGTTTACCGATTTTGCCGACACCGCCGCCGCCATTGCTGAACTCGACCTTGTGATCTCGGTCGACACGGCGGTCGCCCATCTGGCAGGGGCGATGGGCAAGCCGGTTTTTATTCTGGTGCCTTGCGCGGCTGATTGGCGATGGCTGCGCGATCGCTCCGACAGCCCGTGGTATCCGACCGCCCGGCTGTTTCGCCAAAAGCGCCGCGGCGACTGGGACGGCGTGATCGCCGAGGTGCGCGCGGCGCTCGGCGAAAAGTTCTCCATAGCGGCGACGCACCTGACTTCGGCGGAGGCCGCTTTCAGCGACGCTCTGGCGCTCTGGAACGCAGGGAAATTCGAAGCGACGCTTGAGAGTGCCGAGCGGGCGCTGGCGCTGCGGCCCGACTTTGTCGAGGCCCTGCATTGCCGGGCGCTCGCGCTCCGCGCCATGAACCGCCTGGAGGAAGCGCTGGCGAGTTTCGATCGAGCGCTGGCGCTGCGGCCGGACTACTACGAGGCGCTCAACAACCGCGCCGTCGTGCTGCGCGCTTTACGCCGCGACGAGGAGGCGCTGGCGAGTTACGAGCGGGTGTTGACGCTGCGACCGGACAACGCCGAGGCGGCGTATAACCGGGGCAACCTGCTCCGCCATTTGGGACGCCGCGAGGAGGCGCTGGCAAGCTATGATCGAGCGCTGGCATCGCGGTGCAATTTCATCGATGCGCTTTATAACCGCGGCAATGTTTTGTGCGAGCTGAAGCGCTTTGGTGAGGCGCTCGCCACCTATGACAGGGCGCTCGCGCTCCAGCCCGACCCCGTCGAGTCCGTCGAGGCGCTGAACAACCGCGCCACCGCGCTGCACGCGCTCAATCGGTTGGACGAGGCGATCGCGAGCTATGACCGCGTGCTCGCGCTCAAGCCCGATTACGTCGAGGCGCACAGCAACCGCGGCAATGCGCTCTATCAATTGAACCGCCACGACGAAGCCGTGGCGAGCTACGCCAAAGCGCTGGCGCTGCGGCCGGATCACGCCACCGCACATTGGAACGAGGGTTTGGCGCGTCTGGTCTGCGGCGATTTTGAGCGCGGCTGGCGCGCATACGAGTGGCGCTGGAAAACGCCAGCCATGCCGCCGCGGAATTTTGCGCAGCCGCTCTGGAACGGCGACGCCGACCTCGCCGGTAAGACGATCCTGCTCCATGCCGAGCAAGGGCTAGGCGACACGATTCAGTTCTGCCGCTATGTGCCGATGGTGGCGGCGCAGAGCGCGCGCGTGGTCCTTGAAGTGCAGCCGCCGCTCAAGCCTTTGCTCGGGTCGTTGGCTGGCGTCGGGCAGATATTCGCCCAGGGCGAACCCCTCGCCGATTTCGATCTGCACTGTCCGCTGCTGAGCCTGCCGCTCGCGTTCGACACGCGGCTCGATACGGTGCCGGCAGCGATCCCTTATATCACCGCGCCGCCCGACCGTGCCGCTTTTTGGGCGTCGCGGCTTCGATCGAAGGTCGGACCCCGTGTCGGCATTGCGTGGGCCGGGTCCGCCAAGCATGGCTACGACCGCAACCGATCGATCGGTCTGGCGCCGCTTCTGGTGCTTGCCGCTTCCGGCGTCAGCTTGATCAGCCTGCAGAAGGAAATGAGCGCGCAAGACCGCGAGCTGCTCGGCGCCCACGATGACATCCCGGGTCTCGGCGAGGAATTTGCGGATTTCGCCGACACCGCCGCCGCCATTGCTGAACTCGACCTCGTCATCTCGGTCGACACGGCGGTCGCCCATCTGGCCGGGGCGATGGGCAAGCCGGTCTTCCTGCTGCTGCCCTACGCGCCCGATTGGCGCTGGCTGCTCGACCGCACCGACAGCCCGTGGTATCCGACCGCCCGACTGTTCCGCCAAAAGCAGCCTGGCGATTGGCAGGCCGTCGTGGCGAGCGTGGCCGCGGCGCTCGGCGAAAAGTTCTCCGCAGCGGCGACGGAACTGCGTTCCACCGATCTGGGTTCGGCGGAGGCCGCCTTCAGCGACGCTCTGGTGCACTTGCAGGCGGAGAAATTCGAAGCGGCCCTGGCGAGTACGGAACGCGCGCTGGCGTTGCGGCCCGACTTTGTCGAGGCCCGGCTTTGCCGCGCGTTCGCGCTCCATGCCTTGAACCGCTTCGAGCAAGCACTGGCGAGTTTCGATGGCGTGCTCGCCCTCGCGCCGGACCACGACGAGGCGCTCAACAACCGCGCCGTCGTGCTGCGCGCTTTGCGCCGCCACGACGAAGCGCTGTCGAGTTACGAGCGGGTACTGACGCTGCGACCAGACAACGCCGAGGCGGCGTATAACCGGGGCAACCTGCTGCGCGATCTGCGACGCCGCGAGGAGGCGCTCGCCAGCTACGACCGTGCGCTGGCATCGCGGCCCGACTTCGTCGACGCGCTTTATAACCGCGGCAATCTTTTGTGCGAGCTGCAACGCCATGGTGAGGCGCTCGCCAGCTATGACCGGGCGCTTGAACTGAAGCCTGACCTTGTCGAGGCGCTCAACAATCGCGGCAAGGCTCTCAACGAACTGCGGCGGTACGGTGAGGCTCTACTCAGCTTCGATCGCGCTGTCGCGCTCAAGGCCGATCATGTCGGGGCGCTCTACAGCCGCGGCAACACGCTGCATGAACTCAAGCGGTTCGACGAGGCGCTGGCGAGCTACGACCGCGCCCTGGCGCTGCAGCCCGATCAGGCCGAGGCGTTCAGCAACCGAGGCATTACGCTGCATGAACTCAAGCGCTTCGACGAGGCGCTGGCGAGCTACGACCGCGCCCTCGCGCTGCGACCGGGTCATGCCGGGGCGCTCAACAACCGCGGCAATGCGCTGCACGAACTCAAGCGTTTCGACGAGGCGCTGGCAAGCTACGACCGCGCTCTTGCGGTGCGGCCGGATCATGCCGAAGCGCTCTGCAACCGCGGTGCGACGTTGCATGAACTCAAGCGGTTTGAGGAGGCGCTGGCCAGCTACGAGCGCGCGCTTGCGCTGCGGCCGAATCATGCCGGGGCGCTCTACAACCGCGGCAATGCGCTGCGGCAACTGAGGCGTTTCGACGAGGCACTGGCGAGCTACGACCGCGCCCTTGCGCTGCGGCCCGATCACGTCGAAGCGCTGAACAACCGGGCGACGGTGCTGCAACATCTCAACCGCTTCGCCGAGGCGGTCGCAAGCTATGATCGCGTGCTCGCGCTCAAGCCCGATTACGTCGAGGCGCACAGCAACCGCGGCAATGCGCTCTGTCAATTGAACCGCCATGACGAGGCCTTGGCGAGCTACGCGAAAGCGCTGGCGCTGCGGCCGGATCACGCGACCGCGCATTGGAACGAGGCTTTGACGCGTCTGGTCTGCGGTGATTTTGAGCGCGGCTGGCGCGCATACGAGTGGCGCTGGAAGACGCCCGCCATGTCGCCGCCGCGGAATTTCTCGCAGCCGCTCTGGAACGGCGATGCCGACCTCGCCGGCAAGACCATCCTGCTCCACGCCGAACAAGGGCTAGGCGACACGATTCAGTTCTGCCGCTATGTGCCGATGGTGGCGGCGCGGAGCAGGCGCGTGGTCCTTGAAGTGCAGGCGCCGCTCGAGCCACTGCTTAAGTCCTTGGCCGGCGTGCAGCGAGTGATCGCCCGCAGCGAGCCGCTGCCCCAGTTCGATTGTCATTGTCCGCTGCTCAGTCTGCCGCTCGCGTTCGCTACGCGGCTTGAGACTGTGCCGGCGGCCGTTCCCTACCTCGCCGCGCCGCCCGAGCGTGTGGCTCTTTGGGCGACGCGGCTCGGACCGAAGGCCGCGCCGCGCGTCGGCATCGCCTGGGCGGGCAGAGCCACGAACTGGAACGATCGCAACCGCTCGATCGGCCTGGCGCAGCTTCTGCCGCTTGCGATTCCAGGCATCACCCTGGTCAGCCTGCAAAAGCAACTGCGCGCAGCGGATCGGGAGCTGCTCGCGGCGCAGCCACACATCCACCGTCTCGGCGAAGAGTTTACGGATTTCGCCGATACCGCTGCCGTCATTGCGGAACTCGACCTTGTGATCTCGGTCGACACGGCGGTCGCGCATCTGGCTGGGGCGATGGGAAAGCCAGTCTTTATCCTGCTACCCTACGCACCGGATTGGCGCTGGCTGCTCGAGCGCTCGGACAGCCCCTGGTATCCGACCGCCCAGCTGTTCCGCCAAACGCGCCCCGGCGACTGGCACGGCCTCATCGCCGAGCTGCGCGCGGCACTTGCCGGGCAGCTGGGATTTTAACCTTGCCGGGCGCCTCGAGCCTGACGCGGTTCTTTGCTCATCGCGCCTATTGGCGGTTCTTAGTTCATCATCGCGCCTTATTGCATGCATAGATTGTATGGATAGAATGCGAGGCTCGGAGGCAACTCTACTGCTCTGAGGTCAACCAAGAGCGTTTGAACATGGCCAGAGTGCCGAAAGACCTCACGTTCCACGGCGATGCCCGCGACCGGCTGTTGCGCGGCGTTGATACTCTCACCAAGGCGGTGCGCGTGACGCTTGGTCCGCGCGGCCGCAATGTCGTGCTCGGCACGAAGTTCGGCATCGGTTCGCCGCGCATCACCAAGGACGGCGTCACCGTGGCCAAAGAGATCGAGCTGCGCGACAAGTTCGAGAACATGGGCGCGCAGATGCTGCGCGAGGTCGCGACCAAGACCAGCATGGAAGCCGGCGACGGCACCACCACGGCGACGGTACTGTCCCACGCGCTCATCCGCGGCGGCATCAAAGCAGTGGCGGCGGGCTTGAGCCCGATGGAAATAAAGCGCGGCATCGACGACGCGGTCAAAGCCGCGATCGACGACATCAAGAAGCGGTCGAAGCTCATCTCGACCTTGGAGGAGATCGTTCAGGTCGGCATGGTTTCGGCGAACGGGGACAAAGACATCGGCATGCTGCTCGGCCAGGCCATGCAGAAAGTCGGCAGCGACGGCGTCATCACGCTGCAGCAGGCGCGCAGCATCGACACCGAGCTCAACTTCGTCGACGGCATGCAGTTCGACCGCGGCTATGTCTCGCCGCATTTTATCACCGATCAGCAAAAGATGATCTGCGAGCTGGAAGAGCCCTACATTCTGCTCCACGAGAAGAATCTCACCCAGCTGCAAGCGCTGCTGCCGTTGATGGAGGCGCTGCTCAAGAAGCCGAAACCGCTTCTGGTCGTTGCCGACGATTTCGCCCCCGACGTGCTCGCGCTCCTGGTGCTCAACAACGGGCGCGGCGGCTTGCAGACCGCCGCGGTCAAGGCGCCGCGGTTCGGCGAGCAGCGCAAGGGGCTGATGGAGGACATCGCCATCCTGACCGGCGGCTGCCTGTTCTCCGACGAGCGCGGCATCACGCTGTGGAACGCGAGCCTGGACATGCTCGGCCGCGCCAAGAGCGTGCGCGTCGAAAAGGAAAACACCATCGTCATCGACGGCGCCGGCAAGAAGGCGGATATCCTCGCCCGCACCAATCTGTTGCGCGCGCAGCTCGCCGAGATGCCCTCGGACTATGACCGGCAAAGGGTGCGCGACCGGCTGGCCAAGCTCGCCAGCGGCGTCGCGGTGATCCGCGTCGGCGGTGCCACCGAGCTTGAGTTGCGCGAGCGGCGCGATCGGGTGCAGGACGCGCTGTGCGCCACCCGTGCCGCCATGGAGGAAGGCATCGTTGCCGGCGGCGGCGCCGCTCTGCTCCATGCCGGCAAGGCGCTTGCCGAGCTCAAGCCCGACAATGACGAGCAGAAGGCCGGCATCGACATCGTGCGCCGCGCGCTCCGCGCGCCGGCGTGGCAGATCGCGGAAAATTCCGGCCTGGACGGCTCGATCGTGGTCGGCAAGATCCTGGAAAGCGACGATGCGAACCAGGGTTTCGACGCGCGCACCGGGCGCTACGTCGACATGGTCGAAGCCGGCATCCTCGACCCCACCCGCGTGGTGCGGCTGGCGCTGCAAAACGCCGCCTCGGTGGCCGGCCTCTTACTCACCACCGAGGCGGTGATTACGCCTTAGTGGAGCGTGGTCCTCATATCCGTCGCCTGAGGTGAGCGGCGCGAGGCCTTATGGATGGCCAACATTACGCTAACATTGCCCGAGGCGATGAAGCGGGCCGTTGCGGCCTATGAGCGCGGGTCGTTACGCGAGGCCCATGATCTGGCGCGCGCAATACTGGGTGTTAAACCCGACTATTTCGATGCTCTTCACTTGATTGCAGTGATTAGCACGCAGCAACGGCGGCTCGATGAGGCGGTAGCGAGCTACGACCGCGCCCTTGCGCTGCGGCCGGATCATGCCGAGGCGCTTTGCAACCGCGGTGCGACGCTGCACGAACTCAAGCGCTTTGATGAGGCGCTGGCGAGCTACGATCGCGCCCTGGCGCTGCGGCCGGATCATGCCGAGGCGCTCTGCAATCGCGGTGCCACGTTGCACGCTCTGCAGCGCTTTGACGAGGCGGTGGCGAGCTACGACCGCGCCCTTGCGGTGTGGCCGCATCATGCTGGGGCGCTTTATAACCGCGGCGTTACGCTGCATGGACTCAAACGGTTCGACGAGGCACTGGCGAGCTACGACCGCGCCCTTGCGCTGCAGCCGAATTACGCCGAGGCGCTCTATAACCGCGGCAACATGTTGCATGAGCTGAAGCGCTTTGACGAGGCGCTGGCGAGCTACGACCGCGCCCTTGCGCTGCAACCCGATCATGCCGGAGCGTTCTACAACCGCGGCATCACGCTGCATGAGCTGAAGCGGTTCGACGAGGCGCTGGCGAGCTACGACCGCGCGGTGGCGCTGCGGCCGGATCATGCCGAGGCGCTCTATACCCGCGGCGACATGTTGCATGAGCTGAAGCGGTTTGACGAGGCGCTGGCGAGCTACGACCGCGCCCTGGCGCTGCAACCCGATCATGCCGAGGCGCTCTGCAACCGCGGTGCGACGCTGTACGAACTCAAGCGCTTCGACGAGGCGCTGGCGAGCTACGACCGCGCCCTGGCGGTGCAGCCGGATTATGCCGGTGCGCTCAACAACCGCGGCAATGCGCTGCATGCGCTGAAGCGCTTTGACGAGGCGCTGGCGAGCTACGACAGCGCGCTGGCGCTGCGGCCGGATTATACCGAGGCGCTGTGCAATTGCGGTGCGACGCTGCATGAACTCAAGCGGTTCGATGAGGCGCTGGCGAGCTACGACCGCGCCCTTGTCGTGCGGCCCGATCATACCGGGGCGCTCTACAACCGTGGCAATGCGCTGCGGCAACTCAAGCGCTTTGACGAGGCGCTGGCGAGCTACGACCGCGCGCTCGCGGCGTGGCCCGATCATGCCGAAGCGCTCTGCAACCGCGGCAACACGCTGCATGAACTCAAGCGCTTTGACGAGGCGCTGGCGAGCTACGATCGCGCCCTCGCGCTGCGGCCGGATTATGCCGGAGCGCTCTACAACCGCGGCAACACGCTGCATGAACGCGGCGAGCTGCATGCCGCGTTGGCGCACTACCGTCGCGCGCTGGCGCTCAAGCCCGACCTCGCCGACGCCTACAACAACATGGGCAACGTGTTCGAAGAGCTTGGTCAATTGCAGGAGGCGCAAAGCGCCTATCGGGAAGCGCTGCGGCGCGATCCGAGCAGCACAGCCGCTTACGTCAACCTTGCCGCCGGGACCACCTTCGAGCCCGGCGATGCGCATCTTGCCGCCATGCAGGCGCTCGCGGCCAGGGCCGAAGGCTTGTCAACAACCGACCGCATGCAGCTCGATTTCGCGCTCGGCAAGGCCTATGCGGACGTCGGCGAGCATTCCCGCGCGTTCCACCACCTGCGCGCCGGCAACGCCGCCAAGCGTGCCAGCATCGGCTATGACGAGACTGCCGCGCTGGGGCGGTTCGACCGCATCGCGGCGGTGTTCACGCCGCAACTGATCGCCGCCAAGGCGGGCGGCGGCCACCCTTCGGCGCTGCCGATCTTTGTCC
>JASHWN010000179.1 GCA_030044035.1 Xanthobacteraceae bacterium | reverse complement strand
GCCTTCGAGCTTGGCGGCGCGTTCGGCGGAGGTGGGGGTCATGTCGTTCATTCTGCGGCCTCCTGGAAGGGCACGCCGTTGAGCTTGGCGGCGGCGAACTGAATGGCCTTGACGATGTTCTGATAGCCGGTGCAGCGGCAGAGGTTGCCGGCAATACCGAAGCGGATCTCTTCCTCGCTCGGATTGTTGTTCTCCTGGAGCAGCCGGAAGGCGCGGGTGATCATGCCCGGCGTACAGAAGCCGCACTGCAGGCCGTGCATTTCGCGAAAGCCCTCTTGGAGCGCATGCAGCGTGCCGTCGGCATTCGCCATGCCTTCGATGGTGCGGATATCGGCGCCGTTCGCCTGCACCGCGAACATGGTGCAGGATTTCACCGACTTGCCGTCGAGATCGACGGTGCAGGCGCCGCAATGGCTGGTTTCGCAGCCGATGTGCGGCCCAGTCAGCGAAAGCTGCTCGCGCAAGAAATGAATGAGCAACGTGCGCGGCTCGACCAGCGCTTCCACGGTCTTGCCGTTTACCTTCATGGCGACTTGAGATTTGGCCATTGGTCGTCTCCCACTAGCCGCGAGCTTTGGACTTGGCGCGCGCCAGTGCGCGCGTAAGCATGACGCCGGCCATCTTGGTGCGGTAGGCCGCCGGGCCGCGTGCGTCGGCGGCCGGCGCCGTGATCGCCTCGGCGGCGGCGACCGCGCGCTTCACCGTCGCGGCATCGAGCGATGAGCCGGTGAGGATTTTCGCCGCCGCCTCGGCCCACAGCGGCGTATCGGCGACGTTGGTCAGGCCGATCGAGCAGCTTGCGACCTTGTCGCCGCTCATGGCCAGGACGACCGCGGCGGCCGCGGTCGCGTAGTCGCCGATCTTGCGCTTGAGCTTCTCGTAAGCGTAGCCGTGCCCCGCGGGCGGCACGGGAATGCGGACGGCAGTCAGCACGTCGCCCACTTCAAGGGCGGTAACGTAAGCGCCTTGGTAGAACTCGCGCGCCGCGATGCGCCGTTCGCCGCGCTTGCCCGACACGTGATAGGTGGCGCCAAGGCACATCATCACCGCCGGCATATCGTTGCCGGGATCGCCGTTGGCGACATTGCCGCCGAGTGTACCGACGTAGCGCACTTGCGGATCGGCCACCTGCAGCGAGGTCTCGCGCAGGATCGGAAGCTTCGACCCCAACAGGTCCGAGCCTACCAGTTCGTGCTGGGTCGTCATGGCGCCGACCACGATGTCGTTGCTGTCGGCGCGAATGCCCTTGAGATCGGCGATGCCGGCGAGATCGACCAAATGCGAGGGCGACGCCAAACGCAGCTTCATCATGGGAATGAGGCTGTGGCCGCCCGCAATCGCGCGGGCGTCGTCGCCCAACTTGGCGAGCAGGCCCACCGCTTCCTGTACGGATGACGGACGATGGTATTCAAAGGACCCAGGTATCACGGACATTCCTCCCTTTCTGCGCACCGCCGGACCGGGATCTTCGTCCACTGTTATGCGCGGCACCGCGTAGTCATGGACGGTATCTATTCCGCCATTTCATTGTGCCCCGATTCGATTTCGTCGATGGCGAGCGGGCAAAACAGCTTGTCGGCGCCGTCGCAGATAAATAGCGGATGCCGCTGCATGCCCGATTTGCACCGCCACGCTTCGGCTCCCATAAGCTCTCGGCATCGCCATCGCGATCGAGAGCGGGACAAGCCTAGTCTCACAAGTGACCGGCATGCCGTCCACGTTCCTTCGCCAGGAGACGACGTCGAACCCATGCTTCAATTGGTTCTGGTAGGATTATAGACGGATTTGGGACGGACGCCGAGACCACCTTTAGCATAAACCTACGATTGCTGCGGTGGCAACCGAGTCCAGGGAATTGGGCTCCGAAGGCAGAGGTTCAGGGGTTCGCATCCCTTCGGGCGTACCATTCCGCGCCGCCCGAGGCCGGCACCGGATCATCGATTTCAGGAAAACTCTCATCCAGCGGCTTCATCGACCTGAGCAAGGCGATAAGCCCGCGCTTGCGCTTCAGTGCGATGACCGGACGGTCGCCGTCACCGCTCATGATGGTTTTGCCGCTCCGATCGCAGCTGCGCGGCATTGGTAACCGGATCGTTAACGCAAGTGCAACAATTGTGTCGGACCATGCGGCGCTCTGCTGAGGTCCGATCCATCGCCATGGCGTCCGCCGATCTGGTCCAGTCTTTCGATGCCCGCTTGTCGCTCTACGCGATCGACGACCGGGCCCGCCGCATCCTCGCGCAAACCTGGCCGGTGATCGCGCCGACGCTGGAAGGCGCCATCGATGACATCGTTGCGGCCGCGAGCCGGCTGCCGGGGATCGGCACGGCGATCGCGCAAAACGTGGCCCTGATCAAAAAGCTCGAACTGGCGCACTTGCAGGCGCTGTTTGGCGGCAAGCTCGATCAGCATTATGCCGAATCGTGCCACAACACGGTGCTGCAGGAAGCGGCGATCGGGCTCGACGCGCGCATCCGCAGCACGGCCGGCAGTTACGTGCTCAAGGCGGCGCTTGATGCGCTGGCGCGCCAACACCGGTTTTCGCGGACCCGGCTGGTCGAGCGCGCCAAGGTCGTATCGCAGGTGCTCGCTTTCGACGTCGCCAATGCCATGACGCTGCATCGGCAGGCCCGCGAGCAAGCGGCGCTGGAGCGGCGCCAAGCCATCGATGCCGCCATCGCGGATTTTGCCAGCGCCATCGGCGAAGTCGTGGAGGCGATCAAGGAAGCGTCGGCTTCGCTGATGACGACCTCGCAGACGTTGAACGAGGTCGAGGGCGATACGCGCGGCCGCATGACCGCGGCGTCGTCGGCGTCGGCCGAGACGGCGCAGCGCGTGGAAGCCACCGTCAAGGCGACCGAGGAATTGTCCGGATCGATCGAAGAGATCGGCCGCCAGGCGGCGCGCGGCCTTACCATGGCGCAATCTGCGGTCAGCGACGCCGAGCGCAGCCAATCCGCCATCCGATCGTTGGACGCGGCCGCCGAGCGCATCGGCTCGGTCATCGACGCCATTTCGGCGATCGCGGCGCAAACCAATCTGTTGGCGCTCAATGCCACGATCGAGGCGGCGCGCGCCGGCGAAGCCGGCCGCGGCTTTGCCGTGGTCGCTGCCGAGGTGAAGACGCTGGCCAACCAGACCGCGCGTGCCACCGAGGATATCTCGCGGCAGGTCACCGCCATTCAAGAGGCGACCAAGCGCTCGGTCGAGGAGATCGCTTCGATTGCGCGCGCCATCGGCGAACTGACCGGCGTCTCGACCAGCATCGCCACCGCGGTGGAACAGCAGAGCGCCACGACCCGCAGCATCGCCGAAAGCATTCACGGCGCGGCGAACCACACGGGGCAGGCCGCGACCGAAATCGAATCGGTCGAACACGCTTTGGCGCTCGGCGCGACGGCGGTTGGCGATATCACCGCCTGGACCGCGCGGCTGTCCGCACGCGCCAAGGATTTGGAGAGCAAGGTCGCGACGTTTTTTACCCGCGTGCGCGCGGCGTGACGATTGGCGCTGTCGAACGCGCGCTATGATTCAGCAGACTTACTCCGGCTGATCTTTTCTCGATCAGGGAACGGCACATTGCGCCCGCGGATGACAAGACGCGGCGAACAAGCAGCGACGCCCAGCGACGCGCCGCTACTCCGCCGGCGCCTTCGGTTTCGGCTTGACGAACGTGCTCTTGAGATTGTCCCACAGCTGAATCTTGGCGCCGTTGCGGTGCATGATCGCACTCTGCTGGATCACCGACAGCGTGTTGTTCCAGGCCCAGTAGATCACCAGGCCGGCGGGGAAATGCGCCAGCATGAAAGTGAAGATCACCGGCATCCAGTTGAAGATCATCTGCTGCGCCGGATCGGGCGGCGCCGGGTTGAGCTTCATCTGCACCCACATGGTGACGCCCATGATCGCCGGCCAAAAGCCGAGATGCAGGAAGCCGCCGAGCACCGGGATGACCGAGGGATCGAACGGAATCAGGCCGCCGAGCGTGAAAATGTTGGTCGGGTCGGCCGCCGACAGATCGTGGATCCAGCCGTAGAACGGCGCGTGCCGCATCTCGATGGTGATGAACAGCACCTTATAGAGCGAGAAGAACACCGGAATCTGGATCGCGATCGGCAAGCAGCCGGCGACGGGATTGATCTGCTCCTTCCGGTACAGCTCCATCATCGCCTGTTGCTGCTTGGTGCGGTCGTCGGCGTAACGCTCCTTGATCATCGCCATCTGCGGCTGCACCGCCTTCATCTTCGCCATCGATGCGTAGGATTTGTTGGCGAGCGGGAAGAACAGCGCCTTCACCAGCACGGTGACGATCAGAATGGCGAGGCCGAAATTGCCGACCAGGTTGTTGAAGAAGTCGAGCGCCAGGAACATCGGCTTGGTGATGAAATAGAACCAGCCCCAGTCGATCAACAGGTCGAAATGGTTGAGGTGCAGCGACTGATTGTAGCCGCCGGGCCCGAGCGGGAAATCGATGCCGACGACGGAGACTTCCTTGGCGCCGGCAAATAGCCGCGTCTCGGTGCTGCCGCGTGCGCCGGGTGCGATGGTCTGCGGGTCGGCCAGATAATCGGCCTGGTAAGTCGGCTGGCCGCCGGCCTCGGCGGCGGAGAAGCGCGCCTTCACCCTGGCGCTGGTGTCAGGCAACAGCACCGTAGCCCAATACTTGTCGGTAAAGCCGAGCCAGGCGTTGGTGGCGTCCCAACTTTCGCTCTTCTTCTCGTTGATCTGCTTGTAGGTCGCTTCCTGCAGGCCGGCATCGCCCATGACGCCGATCAAGCCCTCGTGCAGGATGTAGTAGCCCAGCACTTCTGGCGTGCCGTGACGCGACACCAGCGCGTAGGGGAACAGCGTGACCGGGCTCGCGCCTTTGTTCTGCACCGCGTCCTTGATGTTGAAGAGATAATGATCGTCGATCGAGATGGTACGGCGGAACACCAAGCCGTGGCCGTTGTCATAGGTCAGCGTCACCGGGCGATCGATGCCGAGCGCGCCGCTGCCCTCCTGCTGCCACTGCGTATCCGGGCCGGGCACCGGTTCGTTGCTGCCGGAAGCGGGCACCCAGCCGAACTCGGCGTAAAAGGCGTCCGGCGCGCCCGACGGCGACAACAGTACGATCGGCGGTGAATTGGGATCGGTGGTTTCCCGATATTGCTCGAGCGACAAATTGTCGATGCGGCCGCCCTTCAGGTCGATGCTGCCGCGCAGCCGCGGCGTGTCGATATCGACATGCGGCAAGCCGGCGAGCACCGAGGCGCGGGTTTGCGTCGGCGTCTGCCCGGAAGGAACGTTCGGCGCCGCCGGGGCATTGCCGGCAGGCGCCGCGGGTTGGGCGGCGCTCGGCTTATTCGCCTGCGTCTGCTCCTGCTGTTGCTGCTGCGGCGGCTGATTTTGCAGTTCCGGCCGGGCGAAGAAATACTCCCAGCCGACCACCACGATCAGCGACAAGATAATGGCGAGGATGGTGTTCTTGTGCTCGTTCATTCAACGCTCGGAACGGACCGCCTGCAGCGGCTTTCGGGCGGACAGCGACCGTTTGCCGGCCGGGGACCGCGCTTCATGTAAGGGTCGTTTCGGGGCACCACCAGTTCCCTCAGGTGCTGAACCATGAATCCGCCGCGCGGCCGCGGCCAAATCCTGCATCATCTCACCGAACGGGCGGTCAAGTGCGGCACGGCGCCCTATCAGTACGTAATCATGGCCGGCCTGCAACGTGCCCGCGCCGGCCAATCGCATCATTTCGCGCAGGCGGCGCCGCACCCGGTTGCGCTCCACGGCATTGCCGACCTGCCGCGATACGGTGAAGCCGACGCGCACCGCGTCATTGTCGGCGCGGCAACGCGCCTGCAACACGAACGCGGCCGCAGGCGCCCGCATCGCGCCGGCGGCTGCCCGAAAATCGACCCGGCGCTTCAACCGCTCCATGGCACACGAGCTTGGCTAAAGGGGACTTAGAACCGGTACACGTCTCGGCGGACGCCACCCCGTCACGCGCTCAGGCGCTTGCGCCCATGAGCGCGCCGCGCCGCCACGACCTTGCGGCCGCCTTTGGTAGCCATACGCGCGCGAAAGCCGTGGCGGCGCTTGCGCACCAATTTGCTCGGCTGATAGGTCCGTTTCACGGAAATTGTCTCCGCTCGCGCTCGAAATGGCCGGTGCGCCCGCTTTACCCGCCGATTGAGCCTTTAGGCCGTGCGTGCCGCGCCTTGCCGATCGGATCCGCAGGCGGGCGATTGCGGCGGCTTATACGGGACCCCTCCGGCTCCGTCAAATCAGGCCCGCACGGCGTTGCGGCGGAGTGGCTTACAACCGCCTTGCCGGTCCGGAACCGGCGCGGATGAGATGGAAATTCGCTGCGCGCGGTGCTTAAGCTTGGCAAATTGCCCCGTATGGCGGCCCATTAACTTGGGTGAACCTCCCGAACCGATTGTCAAAATCCATCGCGGTGCGTTTATCCGGCCCATGCCCCTCGAAAGCAGCGAACCTGACATCTGCGTTATCGGCGCCGGCACCGGCGGGCTTGCGGCCGCCGCCGCGGCTGCGGCCATGGGGGTGCCGGTCGTGCTCATCGAGAAGGGCCGCATGGGCGGCCAAACCCTGACCGGGGCGGTGCCGGCAAGGGCTTTTCTGGCCGCCGCCGAGCACGCCAATGCGTTGCGCACCGGCGCGGCGTTCGGCGTGAAAAGCGTGCGATCCGGCGTCGATTTTGCCGCCGTCAACGCCCATGTGCGCGGCGCGATCGAGGCCGTGACGCCACTGATGTCGCCCGAGCGCTTTACCGGGCTCGGCGTGCGCGTCGTTGCCGGCAAGGCACGATTTGCCGACGCGGCGACCGTGGCGGTCGGCGATCTGCGCATCAAAGCCCGACGCTTCATCATCGCGACCGGCGCGTCGCCGCTCATCCCGCCGATTCCGGGCTTGAGCGAAACGCCCTATCTGGTTCCGCAAACCGCATTCGATCTGCCGGACTGCCCGCGCCACCTCATTATCGTCGGCGCCGGACGGATCGGCCTCGAACTGGCTCAGGCGTTTCGCCGCCTCGGCTCCGATGTGACCGTGCTCGAGCGCGAGACGCCGTTGCGTCGCGAGGATCCCGAATGCACGGCGATCGTGCTCGATGCGCTCGACGGCGAGGGCGTGCGGCTGCGCACGGGCGTCCGTATTCTGCAAGTGCGGCGAGTCCTGGCGCGTGTTCAGGTCGTGATCCAGGCATCAGGGCGCCAGAGCACGGCGGAGGAAACGATCGAAGGCACCCACCTGTTGTTGGCGGCCGGCCGCAAGCCGAACGTCGAGGACCTTGACCTCGATGCGGCCGGCATCGGCCATGATCGCAACGGTATCACTGTGGACAAGCGGCTGCGCACCACCAACAAGAAGGTGTACGCCATCGGCGACGTGATCGGCGGCTCCAAATCGACCCACCTTGCCAGCCATCATGCCGGTCTCGTCGTCCGCAACGCCCTGTTTCGCCACCCGATAGCGGTGGACCAACGCGCCGTTGCCAGCGTGACGTTCACCGACCCCGAACTGGCCCGGGTCGGTCTTACCGAACAGGAGGCGCGGGCAGCGGCCGGCGCGATCCGCATCCTGCGCTGGCCTTACAGCGAGAACGACCGTGCGGCGGCGACCGGCGCGACCGCCGGACACATCAAGGTCGTGACCGACGGACGCGGCCAAATTCTCGGCGCCACGATCGTCGGCGCGCAAGCGAGCGAAAACATCGCGTTATGGGCATTGGCCATCGGCCAGCGCCTACCGATCGGCGCCATGGCCGGCCTGATCGCGCCTTACCCGACCTACGCGGAGGTGGGAAAACGGGCCGCCATCACCTATTTTATGCGGGGTTTGACGAGCGCGCGGGTGCGTCGCATCATAGGTTGGCTGCGTCGCTTCGGCTGACGCACGGTGCGGCGGCGGGTTTGGCGGGCGGCTTTGGCCGGCGCCCGAAAGCGACATCAAATCCGAAAGCCACACCGATGAAGATGGCGGGTTGCGGTGTTTCTGACATTCCGAGGTTAGCCGGCGGACGCCGGTGCGACCGGACGGAGTTGGCGAAAGAGAAGCGCCGCGAGGTTTTTGGCGATGACCGATGAATCCGCGGCACGGCCGGAACCGGTCCGTGCCCCGCGTTTTGGGCTCTCCGGGAAGCTCCTCCTTCTCACGATCCTGTTCGTGATGATCGCGGAGGTGCTGATCTATGTGCCTTCGGTCGCGAGCTTCCGCGTCAATTGGCTGCGCGATCACCTCGAAGTCGCCAAGACCGCGGCGCTGGTGCTGGAAGCCTCGCCGAACGGCATGGTGCCGGACCCGCTGGCCAAGAAAATTCTCGGCTCGATCGGGGCGCGCGCCGTGGCGATGAAGATCGGCGACACTCATTACATGCTGCAGCCGAGCGACGCGCCGATACCGACGGTCGCCGATGCGGACGTGTTCGACATGCGCAACGTCGGCACCTTCACGGCGGTGGTGGACGCGTTCAAGACCATGCTCAGCGGCAAGAACGAGGTGATGCGCGTCAAGGGCCCGGCGCCGATGGGCGGCGAATACATCGACCTCGTTATGGATGAGCGGCCGCTGCGCACCGCCATGCTGCGCGATTCGGTCGACATCCTGCTCGGTTCGCTGCTGATCTCCGCCGTCACCGCCGCACTGGTCTATCTGGCGCTGCATTATCTGTTCGTGCGGCCGATGCGCCGCGTCACCGCCAACATGATGGCGTTCCGCGCCGACCCGGAAAACAGCGACCGCATCATCGTGCCTTCGGTGCGCGCCGATGAGATCGGCACCGCCGAGCGCGAACTCGCCGCCATGCAGACCGAGCTGGCCTCGATGCTGCACCAGAAGAACCGGCTTGCCGCGCTGGGCCTCGCGGTGTCCAAGATCAATCACGACCTGCGCAACCTGTTGTCGTCGGCGCAGCTGTTTTCCGATCGGCTCGCCAAGCTGCCCGACCCCACCGTGCAGCGCTTTGCGCCGAAGCTGATGCAGGCGCTGGAACGCGCCATCGCGTTCTGCCAATCGACGCTGTCCTACGGCCGGCTGCAGGAACCGCCGCCGGAACGCCGGCCGATCCTGCTCGAGCCGCTGGTCGAGGAGGTGCACGAGACGCTCAATCTCGGCCCCGACGCGCCGATCCGCTGGATCAGCGCGGTGGAGCGCGGCTTGACGGTCGAAGCCGATTACGACCAGCTGTTCCGCATCCTGCTCAACCTCGCCCGCAATGCCGTGCAGGCCATGGAAAGCCGCGCCTCGCGCGATCCCGGCCGCGACCAGATCCGCATTACCGGCCGGCGCGAGGGCGCAGTTGTTGTCATCGAGGTTTCGGACACCGGCCCCGGCTTTTCCGAAAAGGCGCAGGCGCATCTGTTCGAGGCGTTCCAGGGCTCGACCCGCACCGGCGGCACCGGACTGGGTCTCGCCATCGCCGCCGAGCTGGTGCGCGCCCATGGCGGCGAAATCCGGCTGGTCGAGGGCACCATCGGCGCCACGCTGCGGCTGACTATTCCAGACCGCGCCGTCGAGCTTTCGGCGCATCGCGGCGCCCGGGCGCACGCCTAGCGCATTGCTGGTTGAAACGGATTCACCCACCGACGATCCGTCATCCTGAGGTGCGAGCGAAGCGAGCCTCGAAGGATGCGCGGCCCGGGCCGTCGCCCTTCGAGGGCCGCTTTGCGGCCACCTCAGGGTGACGGATAAATGGCAGGCGCGAGGCCGCTTCAATCTAAAATGACCCTGCTATAGGCCGCGAAAAGCGGCGGCGCCGCCGCGGCGCCGATCCGCTCGCCTTGCCAAGAAACGCCGCAGCCTATAGCTATGGCGCGCGCCGCAGGCCGCCTCTGGCGGCCGGTTTTGCCGCGACGCCAAAGCGCCCGTAGCTCAGCTGGATAGAGCACCAGACTACGAATCTGGGGGTCAGGAGTTCGAATCTCTTCGGGCGCGCCATCCAACAAAATCAACTACTTAGCAGCCAGTTTGGCGACACTGGCGACAGCCATTGGCGACAGGATTTCAGAGCGCGGCGCACCGCCACATGAAGGCGTATATCCACATGAAGGCGTATATTGTGTCCGGCGCGGTCTCGCCGTGCCTCATTCCGGGAAGCGTGGCTTCGAGGGGAGCTATACCGATGAAGTCAGAACACGAATGGAAGTCGATCCGCGACCTGATCGACCTTTACAAAAATAAAATGTTGGTTGCAAACCCGGAGTACCA
>JASHWN010000021.1 GCA_030044035.1 Xanthobacteraceae bacterium | reverse complement strand
CACGCGATCGGAGGGACAGCCGACGTTGAGATTGATCTCATCAAAACCCAAGTCCGCGCCGACGCGCGCGCATGCTGCGAGGGCGCGCGGCTCGGCGCCGCCGAGCTGCAACGCCAGCGGGTGCTCGGCCGGATCGTATTGCAACAGCCGCGCCCGGTCTCCGTGCAGCACCGCGCCCGTGGTCAGCATCTCGGTATAGAGCAGCGCCCGGCGCGTGAGCAGACGATGGAAGAACCGGCAATGCCGGTCGGTCCATTCCATCATCGGGGCGACGGCGAAGGTGCGCTGCAACGCCTGCGATTCGGTTGATTTCATAACGACGGAGCAATTAGTGGCGGCGAAAGTCGATGACAAGGCCTCCGCCGCGGAGACATCATCTCCCTGCAATGATTATCAAAGGCGCGCGCATGGCTCTAAGCGTCGCCCCCTCACAGCGGTTGAGTGCGCGGCGGCAGCATGCTGAGGTCGAGTGCGGTGCGCGTCGGCTTGGGATTGCGCTTGAGCTTCACCGTGGTCCTGCCCCAATCGCTGCAGTCGAGCGTGGAGTATTTGATCCACTGCCGCAGCTCGCGATGGCGGCGCAGCGCGCGCCTGATGGTCAGGCCGAAATAGCCGGTATTGGTGTTGTAGCGCCCGGGCGATTTGCCGCGGGCGCGGCCATGGCCGTGGATGAAGCGAATCCGCGGCGCGCCCATTTGCCAGGCCTGCTCCAAGATACGCGCCAGCGGCGCGCCTTTGAGGTCGCGCGGATGGTAGCCGTGCAGATCGATCTGCACGCCTGCGAATGTCGCGCCGTGCGGCGCCGCGGCCGTCTTCAAGGTTTGCGGTTTGCTCACGGGCGGCAGCGCTGCTCGACCCTTGAGCGCGTCGCGCGTGCGCTTCGCACTGGCCGACGCTTCGATTTTGTCCAACTGCTTCAGTTTGCCCAGGGTCCGCCGCGCTGCTCGAGCATCGAGAATCTCGCGCCTGCGCGTCGCCCCGCGCGGCCACGCCTGATCGAAATCGGCGACCAGATCCTTGAAGCTCGGCGCTTGGAGCGCCGCGTCGAGCCGCGCCATGTCGGCGAAGCGATACACCGCATAATGCACGCCGGCCTCCGCTGCGCTCCAGAACCGCCACGCCTTGTCCGCCCTGAACGCCGCCCGCGCCATCGGCAGGTGATGCTCCGCGTACCAGCGATCGAATTTTTGCCGCAGCGGCTCTTCGACCACGGCACGGACCATGAAATAGGCGTGGCGCATAGTCTTACATCACTATCAGATGCCGCGGCTCAGCGCCGCGAACGGCGCGCAGCGGAACATTGCGGTCGAAGGTGACGAGCCGGCCTCCGTTCTTCATTGCGAGTGCCAGCAGGTACACATCGCTGATCTGCTTCGGCCCAAGGATGTACATTCGGTCGAACAGGGAGGCCTCGGTAATCGAAATATCGTCCGGCCAAAACTCATGACCCGGCTCGGCGAGCTGCAGCCTCAGCTGTTCGATGGCCTGCGCCGCCGTCGGTCGCTCGGGATATCGTCCTTGGCAAGCGATGCGCACGAAACCGTTCTGCGTCAGCGGGCATGACGCCCAGCCGTTGTCGCGCTCCCTTCGCCACCACGCCAGAGCCTGGCCGTGATGCACGTGCGCGCTATCCATCAGAGCGAGGAGAACGTTCACGTCCAGCAGCGCGCGCATCGTCCTGATCCAACTCCTCCTGGATTTTATCGATCAGTTCGTTGGTCACCACGGCGCCGCGCGAGGGCAGCACGTACCAGCCATCCCGGTACAACAGGCCATGCGGCGCAGCTTCGCGGCCCTCGGCGCCTGCGGCGGACGTCAGCGCCTTGCGGGCGAGGTCGGAAATGACTTCCCCGGCAGTGGAATTCTGCGCCTTGGCCAGCTCCTTAGCGGCCGCCAACACGTCTTCGTCAATATCGAGCGTTGTTCTCATACACCAGATGCTAGTGCATCAGATGCGCTCATGCAAGGCCGGTCGCGGTGCCCGCTCCGGATCGGATTCCTCAGCTACTCGCCGCGAATCCCCGCGGCCCTGATGATCGGCCACCATTTGTCGATCTCGGCCTGGTGGAAGGCGGCGAGCCCTTCGGGCGTCTGCTGGTCGCGCGCCGCCACGTCGAGCCCGAGCGCGGCAAAGCGGTCGCGCACCTTCTGGTCGGCCAAGGCCGCCACCATGGCGGCGTTGAGCTTGGCGACGATGGCCGGCGGCGTGGCCTTGGGCGCGAACAGGCCGAACCAGCCCGAGATATAAAGTCCGGGAACGCCGGACTCGTCGGCCGAGGCAATGTCGGGCATCGAGGCCGAGCGCTGCGGCGACAATTCGGCGAGCGCCTTGATGGTGCCGGCGTGCACCTGCGGCAGCGCCACCGCGCCCTGCACCAGCAGCAGATCGACCTGGCCGGAGATCAGGTCGGTCATCGCCGGGCCGGCGCCGCGATAGGGCACGAACAGCACCTTGGTGTCGGTGAGCTTCTGCAACAACAGCCCGCCGACCTGCGCCGACGCATTCTGGTTGACGAACTTGGCGTCGCCCGGATGCGCCTTCATCCAGGCGGCGAGCGATTTCAGATCGTCCGCCGGCAGCGCCTTTTTCGCCACCAGCAGCATCGGATTGATGGACACCAGCCCGATCGGCGCGAAATCGCGCTGCAGATCGTAATTAAGATTGTAGATGATGCTGCCGACGTGGGTGTCCCACTGGCCGATGTCGATGGTGTAGCCGTCGGGCGCCGCGCGGGCGAGCCGGCCGACGCCGAGCGAGCCGCCGGCGCCGCCGACATTCTCGACGATCACCGGCACGCCGAGCGCCGCGCC
>JASHWN010000178.1 GCA_030044035.1 Xanthobacteraceae bacterium | reverse complement strand
CCGCATCTGCGATCCGTTCGGCCGCCTCCTTCATGCCGGCGAGCACATGCGGATCCGGCATCGTGCGCTTGATCGTGGGATCGAGGAACGTCTCGACCGCATCGAGCTCGACGTTGCGGCCGGCAAGAATGCGCGCCAGCAGCTCGGGCACATCGTGGCGCTGCGCGATCGCCAGCGCCCGCGCCGCGGCGCGCTCGTCGAGCCGGTCGCGCCAGGCGCGCCCGGTCGCCGAATTTTCGACGCCGAGGAAGAGGCGATTCGCCGACATGCCGATGACTGTAATGAATTCCGCAGGGTCAAATGAATATGGGAACGGCTCTTCATACCCGCTCGTCCCCCGCAAAAAGGCGGCAAAAATGGCCCTGTTTCCCGGATGCGGTGCAGCAAAGCGGGTTCACGCGCGTCTTCGACGCGCTGTGGCGGTGCACCGCTGATCCGGGACCTTCACAGATTGAGGAGTTCGTAACGATCCCGGGTCTGCAGCGCACCACTTCGTGCTGCGCTGCGCCCGGGAAGCGCCTCTATAAGAAAGCGCGGAAATGAGGGGAAGACGGCGCCGCTCAAAACTTGTCAACCCGCCGGTGCTCGGCCCTGATCCAGCGCACCGTGCCGGTGACCGAGCGCATCACCACGGTTTCGGTCTCGATCACGCTCTTGTCGAACTTGACGCCCGACAGCATCGGCCCGTCGGTGACGCCGGTCGCGGCGAACAGGCAGTCGCCTCGCACCATGTCCTCGATCCGATATTTCTTGCGCGGCTCCTTGATGCCCATGCGCGCCGTGCGTTCGCGCTTCTCGTCGGTGTCGACGATCAACCGGGTCTGCATCTGGCCGCCGATGCAGCGCAGCGCCGCCGCCGCCAGCACGCCCTCGGGCGCGCCGCCGATGCCGAGGTAAATGTCGATGCCGGTCCGGTCGGGCCGCGCGGTGTGGATAACGCCGGCGATGTCGCCATCGGTGATCAGGCTCACCGCAGCGCCGGCCTTGCGCACCGCCGCAATCAGCTCGGCGTGGCGCGGCCGGTCGAGGATCATGGCGGTAATCGCCTCAGGCTTGACGCCTTTGGCCTTGGCGAGACTGCGGATGTTCTCATCGCCCGGCGCATCGAGATCGACCACGTCCTTCGGATAGCCGGGACCGATGGCGATCTTATCCATGTAGATGTCGGGAGCGTGGAGGAGCGCGCCTTCGTCGGCCATAGCGAGCGTAGCGATCGCACCCGGCATGTTCTTGGCGCACAGCGTGGTGCCTTCCAGCGGGTCGACCGCGATATCGACCTTGGGCCCGAACTTGGTGCCGAGCCTTTCGCCGATGAACAGCATCGGCGCCTCGTCCATCTCGCCCTCGCCGATCACCACAGTGCCGTCGATCGGCAGATTGCCAAGTTCGCGCCGCATGG
Source organism: Xanthobacteraceae bacterium (assembly GCA_030044035.1). Lineage (GTDB taxonomy): Bacteria > Pseudomonadota > Alphaproteobacteria > Rhizobiales > Xanthobacteraceae > BOG-931. The sequence continues at coordinate 3,004 of JASHWN010000178.1, read as the reverse complement.
CGTCGACCGCGGCCTGGTCGGACTTCTTTTCCGCGCCGCGGCCGCGCAGCCGCGCCGCCGCGACCGCCGCCCGCTCGGTCACCCGCGCGATCTCGATCGAGAAAATGCGCTCGATCATCGAGGTTTGCCGAACAGCGATCGACGCCATTGTGCCTCCCGTCGTTGCCGCGCCGGCCGCGCCCGCCGCCGCGGCTTAATTCTTCTCGATCCGGATCACCTGCGGCGAACCCGAGATTACACGGTCGCGCCGCACCGCGGAAAGCGCCCTGCGCACCGCGTCCTCGCTGGTCGCATAGGTGATCATGATGACCGGCACCGGCCTGCCGGAGCGGCCCGACGCGGCGGGCTTCTCCGCCGCATCGTGACGCTGCACGATCGACTCCAGCGAAATGCCCTGCTGCGCCAGCCGCCGCGCGATGGTCGCAGCGGTACCCGGACGGTCACGCGCCAACAGCCGGATGTAATAGCCGCCTTCGTGGCGCTGCATCGGCGCCTTGCGGGTCGCGGTCATATGCGAAGCCGGCCGGCCGAACGGCGCGCTGCGCACGCCGCGGGCGATGTCGGCAAGGTCCGACACCACGGCCGAAGCCGTCGCCATGCCGCCGGCGCCCGGCCCGACCAGCGTGATCGGCATGATCCCTTCGGCGTCGATCGTGACCGCGTTGGTCACGCCCATGACCTGGGCGATGGCGGAGTCTTTCGGCACCATGGTCGGGTGCACGCGCTGTTCGATGCCGGCCTCGGTCTTGACCGCGACGCCCAACAATTTCACGCGATAGCCGAGCTCTTCCGCGGCATCGAGATCGGCGAGCGTGATCGACGAAATACCTTCGACATAGATCGCGGCGGGATCGAGCTTGGTGCCGAAGGCGAGGCTCGCCAGGATCGAGAGCTTTTGTGCGGTGTCGTGACCTTCGATGTCGAACGACGGATCGGCCTCGGCGTAGCCGAACCGCTGCGCCTCGCGCAGGCATTCTTCGAAGCCGAGCCGGTCCTGCTCCATGCGCGAGAGGATGTAGTTGCAGGTGCCGTTGAGGATGCCGTAGATCCGCGTAAACGCGTTGCCGTTCAAACCTTCGCGCAAGGTTTTTATGACCGGAATGCCGCCGGCGACCGCGGCCTCGAAGTTGAGTGCCACGTCGTGGCGTTCGGCGAGCGCCGCGAGCTTTTGGCCGTGCCGCGCCAACAGCGCCTTGTTGGCGGTCACCACCGCCTTGCCGGCCGCGAGCGCGGCCTCGACTGCGGCTTTGGCCGGATCGCCGGCGCCGCCAATGAGTTCGACCAGCACGTCGATCGAGGGATCGCGCGCCAAGGTCAGCGGATCGGCGGCCCAGCGATATTTTTTCGGATCGATGCCGCGCTTCTTTGCGCGCGACCGCGCCGTGACCGCCACTACATCGATCGGCCGGCCGCTGCGCGCCATGAGCTTGTCGCGGCCGTCTTCCAGGAGGCGAACGACCGACGTGCCGACTGTTCCCAGTCCGGCAAGACCGACTTTCAGCGGCTCGGCCATCAAAGCTTGCCAAAAAGGGCGACAAAAACGGGCGACACCCGGCTAACGTCGCGTGGCGAGAGGAACGACGTTGTGCAGCATTTCCGGCCCGGTTTCAAGAAAGCGCCGGATGTTGCGCGCAGCCTGGCGGATGCGCTGCTCGTTTTCAACGAGCGCGATGCGCACAAAACCCTCGCCGTATTCGCCGAAGCCGGCACCCGGCGCCACCGCCACACTCGCCTTCTCGACCAAAAGCGTCGCGAACTCGATGCTGCCGAGCGGGCGGAACGGTTCGGGGATCGGCGCCCAGGCGAACATCGAGGCCGACGGCGGCGGCACGTTCCAACCGGCACGGCCGAACGATTCCACGAGCGCATCGCGGCGGCGCCGATACGTCGCGCGCATCTCGGCAATGCAGTCGTCCGGTCCGTTGAGCGCCGCGGTGGCCGCGACCTGGACCGGCGTGAACGCGCCGTAATCGAGATACGATTTGACCCGCGCCAGCGCCGCTATGATGCGCTCGTTGCCGACCGCGAAGCCGATACGCCAGCCCGGCATCGAATAAGTCTTCGACATCGAGGTGAATTCGACAGCAATATCCATGGCGCCGGGCACCTGCAGCACCGACGGCGGCGGATTGTCGTCGAAATAGACTTCGGCGTAGGCGAGGTCGGAGAGCACCAACAGGCCGTGGCGTTTCGCAACAGCGATGAGCTCGCGGTAAAAGTCGAGGTCGGCGACGCACGCGGTCGGATTCGACGGGTAGCAGACCACGACCGCGATCGGCTTCGGAATCGAATGCAGCACCGCGCGCTCGAGCGCCGCGAAAAAAGCCTCGTTTGGCTCGACCGAAACCGCGCGGATGGTGCCGCCGGCCATCAGAAATCCGAAAATGTGGATCGGATAGGTCGGATTGGGCACGATGATGAGGTCGCCCGGCGCGGTGATCGCCTGGGCGACGTTGGCAAAGCCTTCCTTCGAGCCGAGCGTGGTGACGATCTGCGTCTCCGGATTGAGCTTGACGCCGAACCGGCGCGCGTAATACGCGGCCTGGGCGCGGCGCAAGCCGGGAATGCCCTTCGATGCCGAGTAGCGGTCGGTCCGCGCCTTGCCGACCGTATCCTTGAGCTTCTCGATGACGTGCGGCGGCGCCGGCAGGTCGGGATTGCCCATGCCGAGGTCGATGATGTCGGCGCCGTCGTTGCGCGCCGCGGCCTTGGCGCGGTTGACCACTTCGAAGACGTAAGGCGGCAGGCGGCGGATGCGGTAAAACTCGTCCATTGGCGGTTCCGGCGTTTATCTCGGCAGCGCTCGATAATGCGACGCAACAATGACTCAACGCTTTTATCACGGCTTCACGGCCCCGCCAGCCGTTTGGGTTGCGCCGGCGCTTGCGCCATTGCCGCTGCCGCAATTTGCGGCGTTGGGCGAGCCGTTGGCCACGGCTTCGGCGCACAACCGTTGGCGCTCGGCAGCGAGGTTGTCCATCGCCGCCTTGACCTGCTCGGGGCT
>JASHWN010000177.1 GCA_030044035.1 Xanthobacteraceae bacterium | reverse complement strand
GTCGGCATCGATGCCGCGGTTTCTTCCGGCATCGCCTCCAAGGTGGCTTCCGCCGTCGAGGGATACGGCTCGCCCGGTTCGGCATCGTCGGGCGCCATCTGAGGCGCCTGCGGCGCGCGTTCCTCCGCCGCCGCTTGCGCCTCGACCGTCGGGCTTTCGTCGCTTGGAGCAGGCCCGCCTTCCGGCTGTGCCGCTATCGGCTCGCCGGCCTCGCCAATATCCGGCTGTTCGCCGCGCTCATGCGAGGCTGCAGTGTTTTCTGCACCATCGGCGGCGTCGCCGGCGGGCGCCTCGGCGGCCTCGCTGCGCACGACGTCACCGTCGTGGCGCGCGGCGGAGCGATGACCGCGGCCGCGATGGCGGCGCGAGCGGCGGTCGATCTCGTCGTCCTCGGCGCGCTGGGCGCGCCGCTCCTCGTCGATCAGCGCCTGCCGATCGGCGACCGGAATTTGATAATAGTCCGGGTGGATTTCCGAAAACGCCAAAAATCCGTGGCGATTGCCGCCGTAATCGACGAACGCGGCCTGCAGTGACGGCTCGACCCGCGTCACCTTCGCCAGATAGATATTGCCTCTTAGCTGCTTGCGGTGCGCGGATTCGAAATCGAATTCCTCGACGCGGTTGCCGCGCAAGACCACCACCCGGGTTTCCTCCGGGTGGGTCGCGTCGATGAGCATTTTGTTGGCCATTGGTCAATCTCATGAGGGCCGTAATCGTGCTCCCGCCACGCCGTTTCGGCGGCGGCGCAAGGCACACGGCCCGATTGTCGGTGAACGAAACGGATCGGAACTTCCGAGTGCGCCAAGCCGAATCGACCTTTGAGGGGCCGGACGCCGCTGTAACGCCGCGTCGATTCCGACCGAATCTCAACGTCTTTTAAGGAGACTTGCGCCTCGAACATGAACTCCAAACCGCATATGGGGCGGCGGCGCCTCGGGCGCCACCGCGGGTTCTCGCTTGCCGACGGCACCACGCTATGCAGCGCGGCAGCAGGGAACTGCCGACACTGGCGTCACGGGCGAGGCCCGGTTGTCCTCTTCATTAAGGGTATCGGCCCTGCTTGCTTGTCCCACCGTGCTGCCGCGGACCGGCGCCGGGGGAGGTCGAAAGCGTCGTCCGCCTCGCTCCCGTCATCATCGTTGGGGAGATCGTCGCGGCGGACGTGCCGGATGCCCTGACGCGACGCAACCGGAACCTTTCACCGTCAGCGCGTCCTTCATAAGGCCCTCGGCGGTGAATTGGCAAGGCCGCTTGTGGGGAGTGTGCTGGAACTCGCGCTTTCCGCTTGCCGCGCCGTCCATTAGGCGGACTCTTAAGTTTTGGTTAACCACGCGTCCCTAATGGTTGGGCGGCAGATGAAGGGGTCGGAACGGATGGCTGCGCCGGCGGCGCGCGGGATTTTTCTCGCTATCCTGTTCGCAGCCGCTGCGATTGTGGCGCTCGACAGCGCCTCTGGCCAATCCGGCTCATATCCCATCGCCACAGCCGTGCGGCTCGGCGGCGATCTGGCCGAAACCAGGCTGGTCATGGATTTAAGCCGCAAGATCGAGCTGCACGCCTTTACGCTCGCCGATCCGTATCGGGTCGTGGTGGATATCCCCGAAGTGGTGTTTCGGCTGCCGCCGGAGGCCGGCGAGAGCGGCCGCGGCTTGATCAAGGCGTTCCGCTTCGGCCTGATGATGGAAGGCGGCTCGCGCATCGTGCTCGACCTCGCCAAGCCCGCGCGCGTGCAGAAGGCCTTCGTGATGGACGCGGCGGCGGGCGATCCGGCGCGCCTGGTGCTCGATCTCGTCGCCACCGACCGCGCGAGTTTTTTGCGGCAAATTACGCTCGACGAGAAGCTGCTGATCGAGCGGACGGTCCCTTCGCAGCCGCAGGCGAATAGTGGCGATCCGCGGCCGCTCGTGGTGCTCGACCCCGGCCATGGCGGTATCGATACCGGCACCCGGGCGCCGACTGGCCAGTTGGAAAAAGACATCGTGCTCGACTTCGCCAAGCGTTTACGCCAGCGCATCGAGAGCGCCGGCAAATACCGCGTGCTGATGACGCGCACTGACGACACCTTTGTTCCGCTTGCCGAGCGCGTCGACATCGCGCGCAAGGCCAATGCGTCGCTGTTCGTCTCGATCCACGCCGATTCGCTGCCGCACGGCGAAGGCGATGCGCAAGGCGCTACGGTTTATACGCTGTCGAACAAGGCATCCGACGCCGAGGCCGCGCAGGTCGCCGAGATGGAGAATCGCTCCGACGTGGTTGCCGGCGTCGATCTCAAAGGCGAGCCGGATGACGTCGCCGGCATCCTGATCGATCTCGCCCAGCGCGAAACCAAGACTTTTTCCATGCAGTTCGCGCACAAGCTGGTTGCCGACCTCAAAGGCGTCGCGCGGCTGCACAAGGAGCCGCTCAAATCGGCGGGTTTCCGCGTGCTGCGCGCGCCGGACGTGCCTTCGGCCCTCGTCGAATTGGGTTACGTGTCGAACCGCGACGACCTGAAATCGCTGATGTCCGATTCGTGGCGCGACCGCACCGCCGATTCGATCGCCAAGGCCATCGACGCGTACTTGTCGGCCCATGCGGCGAGCGCGCCACGCAGCGCAAACTGAGGCTTTGTGGTGCGCTATCGGCCTCAGTTTGAACAAAAAACCGCGCCACCACGGGCCACTGACCTAGGGCTGACTGGCGGACTTCGGGCAATTCCGCCACACTGGATTCGGTCATAGAGCGCGGATTCGGTCATAGAGCGCGGGTGAATCGACCGGATCTGGGCGCCGGTCGAGCGCGGGCGGGACGCTTGGCATGAAACTGTTGTTGCGTTTCCTCGGCCTCCTCTTCGCGGCGGGCACGACGCTGTTCCTGGTCGGCGTCGGCGGCGCCGCGGCGCTGTTGTGGCATTACTCGCAAGGGCTCCCCGACTACTCGCAGCTGCAGAACTACGAACCGCCGGTGATGACCCGCGTCCACGCCGCCGACGGCTCGCTGCTCGCCGAATATGCCAAGGAGCGCCGGCTCTATCTGCCGATCCAGGCGGTGCCGAAGCTGGTCAAGGACGCCTTTATCGCCGCCGAGGACAAGAATTTCTACGAGCATCCCGGCATCGACGTTTCCGGCATCATGCGCGCGGCGCTGTTCTACGTGCAGAATTACGGCAGCAACCGCCACCCGCAGGGCGCCTCCACGATCACCCAGCAGGTCGCCAAGAATTTCTTGCTCGGCAACCGGGTCACGTTCGACCGCAAGATCAAGGAAATGCTGCTGGCGCTCAAGATCGAGCGCACCTATTCGAAGGACAAGATCCTCGAACTCTATCTCAACGAAATCTATCTCGGCTTCGGCGCTTACGGCGTCGCCGCCGCGTCGCTGCTCTATTTCAACAAATCGGTGCACGAGCTGACGGTGCAGGAAGCCGCCTATCTGGCGGCGTTGCCGAAGGGGCCGAACAACTACAATCCGTTCCGCCGCCACGACGAGGCGGTGGCGCGGCGCAATTACGTGATCGACCGCATGGTCGAGGACGGCTTCGTGTCGGCGGCCGAGGGCGACAACGCCAAAAAGGCGCCGCTCGTCGTCACCGCCCGCCCGCCGGATACCCACATTTTCGCCGCCGAGTACTTTGCCGAGGAGGTGCGCCGCTATCTGGTCGAGCACTACGGCGAGAAGAAGCTTTACGAAGGCGGGCTGTCGGTGCGCACCACGCTCGACCCGAAACTGCAGGTGCTGGCGCGCAAGACCATGGTCAACGGTCTCGTCAATTTCGACGAGAGCAAAGGCTATCGCGGTCCGATCACCAAGATCGACGTCGCGGCCGACTGGGGCGTCAAGCTCGCCGACGTGAAGTCGCTCGCCGACATCGATCCCTGGCACTTGGCGGTGGTGTTGGAGGCCGACGAGCAATCGGCCCGCATCGGGCTGCAGCCGGCACGCGATCCCGGTGGCAACCTCGTCAAGGACCGCCAGGTCGGCATCGTGCCGCTTGAAGGGGTGAAGTGGGCGAAGCCGGCCACAGGCCCGGCGCGGCCAATCGTGCACGTCAGCCAAGTGCTGTCGCCGGGCGACGTGATCTACGTCGAGCCGCTGCCCGACAGACCCGGGCAGTACCGGCTGCGCCAGGTGCCGGAAATCTCCGGCGCCATGGTCGTGGAGGACCCGCATACCGGCCGCGTGCTGGCCATGGTCGGCGGCTTCTCGTTCGACGAAAGCCAATTCAACCGCGCCACCCAGGCGCTGCGGCAGCCGGGGTCGTCGTTCAAGCCGATCGTCTACGCGGCCGCAATCGACAACGGCTACACGCCGTCCACCATCATCATGGATGCGCCGATCGAGGTCGACATGGGCGCCGGCGGCGGCATCTGGAAACCGGAAAACTATGGCGGCCAGTTCTACGGCCCCTCGACCTTGCGCTTCGGTCTCGAACAATCGCGCAACGTCATGACGGTGCGGCTTGCCCAGGACATCGGCATGCCGCTGATCGCCAAATATGCCGAAAGGTTCGGCGTCTACAACGAACTGCCGCCGTACCTGTCGTACGCGCTCGGCGCCGGCGAGACGACGCTGATGCGCATGGTCACCGCCTACGCCATGATCGACAATGGCGGCCGGCGCGTCATCCCGACCTTGATCGACCGCATCCAGGACCGCTACGGCCACACCATCTACAAGCACGACGAACGGGTGTGCGAAGGCTGCGACGCCACGAGCTGGAATAACCAAGACGAGCCGACGCTGATCGACCACCGCGAGAAGGTGCTCGACCCGATGACCGCCTACCAGATCACCTCGATGATGGAAGGCGTGGTGCAGCGCGGCACCGCCACCATCGTGCGCGACGTCGGCAAGCCGATTGCCGGCAAGACCGGCACCACCAATGACGAAAAGGACGTGTGGTTCATCGGCTTTTCGCCGGACGTCGTCTGCGGCGTCTATCTCGGCTACGACAAGCCGCGCAAAATTGCCGGCACTGCCACCGGCGGCCATCTCGCCGCGCCCATCGTGCGCGATTTTCTCAAAGTGGCGCTCGCCGACAAGCCGCCGATTCCGTTCCCGATGCCGCGCGGCATCAAGCTCGTCCGGGTCGATGCCAAGACCGGCATGCGCGCCGGCCCCGGCGACCCCCGCGTCATTCTCGAAGCCTTCAAGCCGGGCACGGCGCCGCCCGACACCTATTCGGTGATCGGCACCGACACCGCCAACGGCAAGCCGCTGCCCGAAGGCGGGGCGGTCCCGGTCTCCCCCGAAGCCGATCGCGCCGTGCGCTCAAGCGGCACCGGCGGGCTGTACTGAGCTCAGGGATCGGTAATCAGTAGTCAGTAATCAGAAAAAAGGCATTGCCGCTTCGCGAAACTGACCTTACCTGATTGCTGACCACTGATTACTGACTCCCGAACACTATGCGCTCCGAAATCCAATCCATCGTCGGCGAAATCAAGCAGTCGGCCGGGCTGCTGAGGAGGCATCTTTGATGTCGACAAGGCGCGCGCCCGGCTTGCCGAGCTGAACCGGCAGGCCGAAGACCCCAACCTCTGGAACGATCCGCAGCGCGCCAGCCGCGTCATGCAGGAGCGCACCGCGCTCGACGAGCAGCTTGGCGCGCTCGCCCGCATCGATCAGGAACTCGACGATCAGGTGACCTTGCTCGAGCTCGGCGAGGCCGAGGACGATCAGAAGGTGGTCGCCGAAGCCGAGGCTGGCTTGCGCAAGCTCAAGGCCGAGGTGGCGCGGCGCGAGCTCGAGGCGCTGCTCTCCGGCGAGGCCGACGCCAACAATTGCTACCTCGAAGTCCATGCCGGCGCCGGCGGCACCGAAAGCCAGGACTGGGCCGCCATGCTGTTGCGCATGTACGTGCGCTGGGCCGAGCAGCGCCGCTTCAAGGTCGATTACATCGAAGAAACCGCCGGTGAGGAAGCCGGCATCAAATCGGCGACCATCGAGGTCAAGGGCCACAACGCCTATGGCTGGCTCAAGACCGAAAACGGCGTGCACCGTCTGGTGCGCATTTCGCCGTTCGACGCCAATGCGCGCCGCCACACCTCGTTTGCCAGCGTTACGGTCTATCCGGTGGTCGACGAC
>JASHWN010000176.1 GCA_030044035.1 Xanthobacteraceae bacterium | reverse complement strand
AGGCGACCTTTATTTGCCGAAAGGCGCCAAAGCCGCGCCGGCGCTGATCGCCGTGCATGGCGGCGCCTGGATTATGGGCGCGCGCAGCGCCTTCCAATACTGGGGGCCGTATCTCGCGGCGCGCGGCACGGCGCTGTTCGCCATCAGCTATCGGCTCGCGACCAAGAGCAAAATGTTTCCGCAAGCCGTGCAGGACGTGATGGCGGCCGTGCAATTCGTGCGCGGCAAATCGGGCGAGTTCGGCATCGATGCGGCGCGCATCGGGCTCCTCGGCGCGTCAGCCGGCGCGCATCTCACGGCGCTCGCCGCGCTCGCCGGCAAAAAATTCGCCGGCGGCCATCCGCAAGACGCATTCGCCTCCGTCAGCAGCGAGGTGAAGGCGCTGATCGGGGTCTACGGCATCTACGACATGGTCGCGATGTGGACCAGCTGTCAGGTGCAATGGCCGATCGGCAACATCGTCGAACGCTTCCTCGGCGCGCCGCCGATGACGGACCGCCAGCTCTATTTCGACGCTTCGCCGATCAGCTACGCCACGCTCGCCAACAACGCGCTCGCGGTGCTGCTCGTCACCGGCAGCGCCGACGATCTGGTCGACCCGAAGGAACAGACCGACGCGTTCCTGCTCGCGCTCAAGCAGGCCGGCTTTTACGTGCGCCCCTGCATCGTCACCGGCGCACCGCATTACTGGATGAACGACCCGATCGACGATCCAACCGGCTTTCCCGCGTTTTTGGCGCCGCGGCTGATGCGCTTCCTTGCCGAGAAGCTGTGAGAGTGACGCCGGCCTTCTTTTCCGCCGTTCGATGGAGGCGCGTATCGCTAGCCGGATCAAGGTTCTCGCCGCGGCCTTTGCGCTGAGCTTGAGCGCTGCGTCACCGGCAACGGCATTGGACGGCGCCTTTGCCGGCAAGACGATCACGATCACCATCGGCAACCCGCCCGGCGGCACCTATGACCTTATCGGCCGACTGGTCGCCCGCCATCTCGGCGCCCACCTGCCCGGCCATCCGGCGGTGATCGCCGAGAACATGCCCGGCGCCGGCTCGCTGCGCGCGGCGGCTTATATCTTCAACGTCGCGCCGCGGGACGGCACCGCACTCGGCATCGTCACCGAGACGCTGGCGGTCGAGCAGGCGCTCGGCAATCCCGCCGTGCAATTCGACGCCGCCAAGTTCACCTGGATCGGCCGCGTCGTCGCCAGCAACGCCGTCCACATCATGTGGTACACGTCGAAGGTCCATTCCATCGAGGACGCCGAACGCTTTCCCGCCACGGTCGCCGGCACCGGAGCGGGCAACGTATCCGAAGTCGTGCCGACGCTGCTCAACGCGGTCATCGGCACCAAGTTCAAGATCGTGCGCGGTTATCAGGCGGCCAACGAGACCATGCTTGCCATGGAGCGCGGCGAGGTCGAGGGCGCCGGCGTGAACTGGACCATGGTGAAGGCGACGCGGGCGCAATTGCTGCGCGACAAGAAGATCATCGTCATCCTGCAGGACCAGCCGGCGCGCAAGCCGGACCTTGCCGACGTTCCGGCGCTCGGCGAGCTCGGCGCCAACGCGCAAGCCAAGCAGCTGCTCGGCCTCTACGCCAATACCGGAGCGATCGGCCGCGCCTTCTTCGCGCCGCCCGGGCTTTCGCCGGCTACGACCGCGGCGCTGCGCGACGGCTTTATCGCGATGACCAAAGACCCGGAATTCGTCGGCGACGCCGGAAAAATCAGCACCGACGACCTCGACATCGGCCGCGGCGAAGATGTGCTGGCGGCGGTACAACGGACCTTGAACGTACCGCAATCGGTCATCGCGCGCGCCCACGCGATTTTCGGGCGCTGAAGGCGAAGTCGTCCGAGGCAGCCCGCCATAGGTCAATGTTCGTCGCGCAGCGAAAATTCTTCCGCGCCGCGGTAGGATTTCGGCCACGGCAGATCATAGCCCTGCGCCGCGGCCGCCTCGCGCGTGAAATACGGGTGGCGCAGATGCCCTTTCGCCAGCAGACACAAATCCGCCCGACCGGCCGCCAGAATGGCGTTGATGTCGCCGTAGCTCGTGATCTTGCCGACGGTCATGGTCGGAATCTTCACTTGATTGCGAATCTGATCGGAAAACGCCGTCTGGAACAACCGGCCAGCGGTCGGCCGGCGGGTGTTGACGACGTTGCCGGTGCTCACGTCGACGATGTCGACGCCGGCCTCTTTGAGCATCGCGGAAAACTCGATCATCTGTTCGATCGTGCTGCCGCCTGGACTCCAGTCGACCGCGGAGATCCGCACCGAGAGCGGTTTGACCGGCCAGGCGGCGCGGACGGCGCGGACCACTTCCAGCGGGAAGCGCGCGCGACCCGCAAGATCGCCGCCGAACTCGTCCGTGCGCTTATTTGAGAGCGGCGACAGGAAGGTCGACAGCAGGTAGCCGTGGGCGAAGTGCAACTCGACGAGGTCGAAGCCCGCTTCGTCCGACCAGCGCGCGGCGCGGGAAAAGTCGGCGACGATCCTCGCGATGTCGGCATGCGTCATCGCCCGCGGCGCCGGCAGCGTGTCGCAGAACGAAATCGCCGATGGCGCCAGCGTCTCCCAGCCGCCCTGCGGCGGCGGAACGTTGCGGCCCTCCCAGGGCAACGCGGTCGATGCGCGCCGCCCGGCGTGGGCGAGTTGGATCGCGATCTTCGCCGAACTGTTCCGGTGAACGTAATCGACGATTCTTTGCCATGCCGGCACATGCTCCGGCTTGTACATGCCGGCGCAGCCGCGCGAGATGCGCCCCTCTGGCGACACGTTGGTCATTTCGGTGAAAACGATGCCGGCGCCGCCGATGGCGCGGCTGCCCAGGTGAACGAGATGAAAATCGTTCACCGTGCCGTCGTCGGCCTGGTACATGCACATCGGCGAAACACCGACGCGGTTCTCCAGCGTCAACCCGCGCAACATGAACGGCACGAACATCGGCGGTGGCGGCTTTTGGTTCGCGGTCGCGAGCGTGCCGGCGAACGCGCGATCGACGGCGGCCACGAAAGCAGGCGCCCGCTTCTCCAGGTCGCGATGATTGACGCGCAGCGACCGCGTCAGCGCATTGAACGCGAATTGCGGCGGCGGCAGCGCCGTGTAGCGATGCAGATTTTCCAGCCAATTGATTTCCGCCGCCGACGCGCGCGCCGCGCTGGCTGCGACGCTGCCGCGGGCCTTTTCGTAATGCTCCAATGCCGGCTCGGCTGCCTCGCCATCGCCGAACGCCGCGGCCAGCGCCAAAGCGTCGTCCAGCGCGAGCTCGGTGCGATACAAGAAGGATGGATGCACGGCCTTGGCGGCGCCGCCGAGCAAGATGCGCTTGCCGGAGCGCCATTGCCGCGGCACGGCCGAATGCACCGGCGACAGCCCGCCACAAAGCGCAAGTTTAGCGTCGCCGAGCGCGCGCGAGAAAGCCTCGGCAGCAAACCCGCAAAGCGCTTGGCGGTCGGCATCGCGCGGGCCTTGGCGCGACCACGCGTCGCCGACCGCCTCGACGTAGAAGCTTGCCTTGCCCTCGACAACGACAAAACCGTGACCGAGAAACAGCGAACCGTCACGCTCGACGACTTCCAAGACCCGATCGGCGGCGAGTTGCGTGGCCTCGAAGTGCAGGCCGAGGGCCGCTGTCCGCGTCATGGCAAATTCGAAACGCGCCTGGTTCGTCGACGGTTCGGTGTCCTCGACCACGACGTAATCGAACGCTGCCAGTTCGCGCTCGGAAGTGACTGCATCGACGATGCGCACGGGACGGCCCTGCCCGGCAATTGCGCTTTCGAGCAGGCCCGCGAGGCGAGCCCCATCCGCGGCAGCCCCGAAATTGCCTTCGATCGCGGTTCTGACGCCGCACTGGATGACGTCCGCTTGGCGCCATCGCCGGGTCGCCGGGGGCGCGCCAAGGAGCGCGGCGAGCCGAGCCGGCAAATCGCGCCGCGCATTGTCGGAGAGCGCGAAACCCGTGGTGTCGCGGCCGCCGCAATCGCAGCGCAGCAGCGTCACCGCGTGCGTCTGCGAATTGCGATTAACGGCCAGCGCAAACAGCAGGCTTGCCAAGCCTGACCCCACGCACGCAATCTGTCGCATCGATCGCCCGCTTTTGCCGGTCCGGACCGCGCTTATTGTCTTTTGCCGCACCGCTGCAGGCAATACGTCGCCGGCGCCTATTTCTTCTCCAGCATCAGCGTGCCTTCGCGGCGGATCAGCGGCTGGATCGCTTCGGCGAGTTTGGCGAGGAGCCAGGGCAGAACAACTTGCAGCGTCACGTGATCGTCGGCGACGTCGATGGTGCCGCTGATGGTCTGGGCGAGCGCGCTGACCCGGAACGCCAGCTGATCGCCGGTCCAGGTTTCTTCCTGGATGTTGAACAGATGGCTGTAATTCGTGCGCACGCCGGCCATGCCGGATTTCAGCCGGCGCACCGCTTCATCCTTGCCGAGATGATGCGGGATGCTGACGATGAGCGGTTTCGACATCGCGGCTCCAGAGGTCCTTCGCTCGACATATAAGAGCGCGCACTGCCTCAAACAAAGGCATGGAACTCTGAGCATCGTCATTGCCGGGCATGACGATGAAAGCTATTCCGCTGATCGCTCCGCGTTGTCGATCAAAGCGAGCCCTACTCCGCCGCCGCGCGCCTGCCGATCGCGGCATTGACCGCGGGCATCACCCTCTCGGCCATCAGTTCCATGGAGCGGTGCGACAACGCCGGGTCGGCCCAGTCCTTGCCGCAATAAAGCAGCGTGCCGAAATCGCCGACTTTTTCGCACAGCGCCAGCAGCGCATCGACTACCCGGTTGACGCTGCCGCGAATGACCAGATTGTCGAATATGTAATCGAACGTCACATCGTCGTCGCTCATCTCCAGCCGCGCCTTGAAGCCGGCCAAACGCTTGCCGCGCCGGAGCTTGGCGGTGAGCTGGCTCATGTAGAACCGGTACGGGCTCCCGGGATCGTCGCCGCCATAGGCGCGCGCCACCTTGTCGTCGTCGGCAACGAAGATCGAGCGCGCGATGCGCCAATTGGCGCGCTCCGCCTTGTGGCCGCCCTCGGCGCAGCCCTTGGCGTAATTGTCCCATTGGCTGAGCAGATGATCCTGATGCAGAAAATGCGAGGAGATCGGCCAAAAGCCGCGGCGGCCGAGCGCGATCAAACCCTTGGATTGCGGATCGGTCGCGGTACCGAGGATCGGCGGATGCGGTTTCTGATACGGCTTGACGATGCCGCCGAGGCCGATTTCCGGCCATACCGTTTTGACCGTCGAGACGGTCCAATATTTTCCCGGCAGATCGTAGGGCGGCGCGCCGGACCACAGCGCCAGAATCTGATCGAGCGCCTCGGCGAACATAGCGCCGCGGTCGGCATCGAGCAGGCCGAGCGCCTCGGCGTCGCTGCGCAAGACGCCGGCGCCGACCCCGAGCAACAAACGCCCCTGCAAGAGATTGTCGACCAACGCGACCTGGGTCGCCACCAGCACCGGATGGCTGAACGGCAGGTTCGTGACCGCAGTGCCGAGCTTCATGCGCGAGGTGAAGCCGGCGAGCGAGGCCAGGAACGTCAAACTGTTCGGAATGTTTTCGGCCAGATCGGTCAAATGCTCGCCGCAGAACGCCTCGCTGTAGCCGAGCTGTTCGGCGAGCACGAAGGCCTCGCGGTCCTCGCGCAGCGTCTGCGCATAATTCCGCGCCGGCGGATGCACCGGCATGATGAAGAAGCCGAGGTTCATGATCGCTCCAATCGACGCGCTGGCGCCGCGCGCGCGAGGTTATGCGATCCGCCGCGCCGGTCAATCGATGGACCTGCGTTTGACGCGCCGTAACCCTTCGGGAGTAGCCCGCGGCCCCTTCCTCGCCTTGGCGCGGGGGTGTAGCGTCTCCCCAAGCTGCCGGCGGGAAGCGCCGGAGTCCTGCTTTTAACGCGGCAGCCGGAATGCCGTCGGCAGGCACGATCTTAACCAAGATCGCTTTCTCGATTCGATCGATAGCCGCGTGTCCCAGGCCGGCCACCGCCGGACTGGCGATGCGTATTGGCAGCCATAGGAGAAACCCATGCTGTTCATCTGTTCGCTGAATTGGACGGATCAGGGCATCCGCAACGTGAAAGACTCGCCCAAACGCGCGCAGGCGGCGCGCGATATCGCCAAGAAGGTGGGCGTCGAAATCAGGGACCTTTACCTTACGTCGGGCGATACCGACATGGTGGCCATTCTCGAGACGGCTAACGGCGACAACGTCGCCAAGTTCGCCATGGCAATCGGCGCGCTGGGCAATGTGCGCTCGCGCACGGCGCGCGCCTGGACGGCGACCGAGATGCAAAAGCTGATCTCCGAGCTGCCGTAGCGGCGCGCGACGGGAAGGCGTCAATAGCGGCCGGCTTGCCCAGCCGCCATTGACAAACGCGTGTCACTTCTCACGCCGGGAGCTTCGCGGCCTGCGGCGACTCGTCGACAAGCTCGTGCAGCGGCCGGTAGGGGAAGAACACGATCATGATCGTAGCCGCGACCAGCATGATGCAGACGGCGAGCAGGAGCGGCGCTACGAATGCGCCGGTCGCCTCGGCGATGACGCCGGTCAGGTAAGGCGACAGCGTCGCACCGAGGATGCCGAAGAAATTCATCAGGCCGCTCAGCGTGCCGGTCTGATTGGGCGCGATGTCGGTGCAGGTCGTCCAGTACGGGATGACGTAGAACGACAGTCCGGCATTGGCGATGATGATCATGGTCACCGCCAGCGTGTTGGACTCGGTGGTGGCGGCGATCAGCGTGGTCGCCGCGTAGATTATGGCGCCGAGGCCGACGAACAGCTTGCGGTGAAAGCCGCCCTGCCTCCAGCCGGCCGCGGCGAGCCAATCCATGCCCCATCCAGCGAAATTCACCGCGATGAACGCGACTAGGAACGGCAGTGCCGACAGCGCGCTCGCCTGAATGAGCGGGATGTGCCGGTAGTGGCTCAGATATTGCGGCAGCCAGGTGAGGAAGAGGTATTGACAGTACGGCAGCGCAAAATAGCCGATGTAGAACGGCCACAGCGCCGGACTGGTCAGCAACAACCTGACCGACACCGGCGCTTGCGCGGCGCGCGCCTTGGCCTCGGCGGTCTCCGCGTGCGCGCCTTCGGGCACCGGATCGTCGAAATTTTTCGCATAGCTCCACCATGCGGCTGCGCCGACCAGGCCGATGACGCCGAAGACCACGAAGATCCAAACCGGCGAGCCGGTCGCGCTGAGGATGAGGCCGGCGAAAAACACCCCGGCGGCAGGTCCGAGCTGCGCGCCGGACTGTACGAACGCCGAGAAGCGGCCGCGCTTGCTGATCGACGGTATGGCACGCGCCACGGCGGCGACGCTGGCGGGGATATACGGGCCTTCGAAGGCGCCGAGCAGGACGCGAAACGTTGCCGTGAGCCAAAGCACGCTCGGCGCGATCGGCGTCAGCAGCACCCACAGCGACCAGCCGGCCATGGCGCCCGCCAGCGTGCGGCGCGCGCCCGCCTTGTCGGCGATCCAGCCGCCCACCGGCTGCAGGATCAGGTAGCCCAGCGAAAAGGCGCTGAGCATCTTGCCGATGGTAGACGGCGTCCAGCCATACTCCTTGGCCCAGGCGGCGGCGGCGACGCTGAAATTCGTGCGGTCGGCCCACAGCAGCACGCTGCCGACGAAGAAAACCGTTGCAGTAACCGCCCAATTGATCGGCCGGCCGCAGGATCGGTCGGTGCTGGCTGACATGGCGTTCCTCCCCATCGTTTATCCGAGCTTGATACGGATTATCGGGGGAGTCCATGCGTCACGACGACGGCTTACTGCGGCGTGTGCTTTGCGGTCGGACACAAGTGACGACGTAATGGTCGGCTGGCCAGTAAAAAACAAAAAATCGAGGCCGGATTTTCATCCGGCCCCGATCTTGTTCTTCGGTAATTCTCGGAAGACGAACGCTACTTCGAGGCTGTTTTCCAGGCAGTGGGAAGTTCCTTCGCCCAGTGCGCCTCGATCTGCTTGACCACCGCGTCGGGCAGCGGCACGTAGTCGAGCGCCTTGGCCTGGGGCTGACCATCCTTGAGCGCCCAGTCGAGGAACTTCAAGATCAGGTTATTCTGGTCGGGCGGGCTGTCCTTCCGCAGCAGCATGTAGGTCGCCGCCGTGATCGGCCAGCTCTTGTCGCCCGGCTGATCGGTGAGGATCAGATAGAAGTCCTGCACCTTGGTGAAGTCGGCGTTGGCCGCCGCGGCCTGGAACGCATCCATGGTCGGCGCGATGTTCTTGCCGGCCGCGTTTACCATGTTGGT
>JASHWN010000175.1 GCA_030044035.1 Xanthobacteraceae bacterium | reverse complement strand
CACTGCCGACATCGGCCCGTTGCTCGCACGCGGATATCGCTGGGACATGGCCGACGCGGCACGGGTGGTAACGTCGCGCCTCCTCACTCTGCTGTCGTGATAACGCGATGCCGGCTATTCCTCGGTCACTCATCGGCACGGCTGCCCACGCCTCGATGACATCCTCGCACCAAGCGGATGGAGGGCTCGCTCGTCTTCACTCGCTCGCGTATTCTTCAGCCGACCGACTTAGCCCTGCGCCCTACGGCTAGGGCATGTGCAGAGCCGTAGCAGTTCATGGCCGCGACCGTTTCACGCCGACACCCGCTTGCTAACTGACTGCAAGACCTATATTATTTTTTCGGAAGCAATGAACGTGCGGAACTTAAGTAATTGATTTGACAGCTATATCAACGATACTTACACAGTCACTTACACATACACACGATTGAGACAAAATTAGTTAATTGTATCAATCTGTTGTAGTAGATTATGTCAGACTCAAAATCGTGTTCCGCAAGGAGTGGGGGTTCGATTCCCTCCACGGGCACCAGCCTTCGCTCGCGAAGCGAGTGAAGGCTTTAGCGAAGGCGGGCTAAGCTGCTGCCGCGAGCTACGGCTGGCAAGCCAGTCTTGCCGGCGACGGCGCGGGAGCGGCGGCTGATCCAATGCGATATTGTTTATTTGCTCCAGAGCATCGAATTTCCGGATCAGACTTACACCGGGCTAACCGACGATTTGCGGTCAAGGTTTTTCTACTGCATAAAAACCGCAGCCCTCGGTTCAATCAAGGCCTAAAAGAAAGTTGCCGTTTCTCGCCGCAACGGCAAAAAGGAGGCAGATCGCGTACGGATCGTTCTCGCTAAAATGGGATTTCGTCATCCACATCCGACCTTTTTGGGTGCCTCAATCTATTTTATCCGTTGGAAGGGAATAACTGCATCGTTTATTCGTCTATTTTGGCCCCTAAATTGAACGTCGGGCGGCTGCGGTGTCATCCCGGTGTCATGACGGATCGTCGCGCAATGGTTGCGTTGCGGCTCCATCCCGGATAGGGTCCACGACCTTTGGTCGTAGACAACCCAAGGCAAACACGGGAGCAGTAGCATGGCTGACGCCATCGTTCCATTCGGTCACACCGGTAGGTTTACCATCGGGACTCAAAAGCCTGGAGCACAGCTGTTGCAGGCGGTGCTGACGGTGCCACCTAATTCCAGCACCGTGAGCGGCAACGGCACTCTGACGCAAGCAATCAACCCGCCGCTGCATGCGAACAACGCGTTTCATGGCGTAGTCCATGCGCTGGGACTGGGCCCGGCCAAACAGATTTATGCGCTGCAGGGTACTGCCGTGCCGCCGCTCCTCGGCGCGCCGCATGTGACTTTCTTATTGATCGTGCTCGACGGCGTCTGGGGCACCAAAGGCACAGCGACCTACACTTATGTGACGGGTGATACTTTCCACGAGGTCACGGACGTGCCTGTCACTGTCCAGTGGCTGCTGCAGGAGTAGCGCACCCCCCAATCGGTTTAGGCGTGTACAACACAAGCCGGTGTGATGCGCCGGCTTGTGCGTTCGCGACCCCCAACGCGCCACCCGTCTGTGGGTACGAGTGAGGTGGGGCCTTTTCGACACCGGGAAAACTGCCTAAGCTTTCAATGACTGAGGCCATCAGTGGTGGCGCCACTCGCTCGCGAAGCGAGTGAAGGCTGCGCGCTGTAGTTCTAGAAGGCGGGCTGAGCTGCCGCCCACCAATGCGCAAGCAATGTCGATCTTGATCCGCCTTCTCCTTGCTGTCTTGGTGGCTTTTCCGGCAGCGCCCGCCCTGGCGCAATTTTACAACGACAAGACGCTGACGCTCCTGGTCAATTACGGCGTCGGCGGCAATGCCGACACCGAGGCGCGGGTCTATCAGCAGCATCTTTCCAAATACATTCCGGGGCATCCGGCGATCATTATCCGCAACATGCCGGGTGCCGGCGGCGTCACCGCCATGAACCAGCTCGGGCTCAACATCGGCTCGCAGCCGGACGGCTTGACGCTCGGCTATTTCACCATGAGCGCCACGGTGCTGATCACCGACGATCCGGTGCTGAAAATCAAGATCGACGATCTCGTTCCGATCGCGGCGTCGCGCGGCTGGAATCTGGTCTATGCGCGCAAGGACATCGTGCCCGGCGGCTATCGGGCGCCGGCGGATTTTCCGGGCGCGCACAACGTCTATGTCGGCGGCTACAGCCGCGCCTCGTCGCACGATACGCGGCTGCGCCTCGCGCTCGACGTGATGAACCTGCCGTACCACATGGTCACCGGCTTTCCCGGCACCGCGCAGGTCAACAAGGCCATGCTGCAGAACGAGATCAACTTCACCGGCAGCTCGCTGCCCGGTTATCAGACCCAGGTCGTTCCGCAGATCATCAAGACCGGCGTCGGCGTCGTGCTGTTTCAATATGCGATCGTCGGGCCGGACGGAAAGCCGACTGGTAACCCGGCGCTTGAGCAGGCCGGCATTCCGATTTTCGATGTGTTTTACCGGCAGGCGTTCGGCAAGCCGCCGTCGGGCCCGAAATACGACGCGCTGCTGTTGACCAACGACATCGCCACCAAGATGCAGCGCGGCATGTTCCTGCCCAAAGGCTCGCCACCCGAAGCAGTCGCAGCCCTGCGCCAGGCCTTCACGGCGGTCGCGGGCGATCCGGCTTTCGTCGCCGATTACCGCAAGATCACCGGCGAAGCGCCCGATCTCCTTAGCGCCGCGGAGGTCGAGCGCATTTTCGATCGCATTCGTGATGTCTCCCCTGAGGTGAAGGCGGTGCTCAAGGAGTCGATCGACAAGGAGTGACGCCGCTTCGCTGCAGCCGACCGTTACGGCGCGAAACGCGGCTTCTCTTTCAAATAGTGTTTTTCGAGCAGCGGTCGGAATTTATCCATCGTAGCCCGATTGAGATCAAGCGGCGGCTTCTGGCCCGGCGGCAATAGCGATTTGTAGGTCACACCGCCGAGTTCTTCTTTGAACGTGCGCTTGGCTTCTTCGACCACGGCCGGATTGCCGAAACACTCCAGCGCGGCGGCAGCGAGCGCCTTGGCGCCCGCGACCGCGCCCTTGTGCGCGATCGAGGTGGCGAGCGGCACGCCGGCGGCCCAATGGTGAAAGCTGATGTTCGGCACGGTCGCCGGGAAATAGAGCTTCACCATCGGCACCTTCCAGGAAACATCGCCGGCGTCATTGGCCGAGGTTCTTTGCTCGCTCGGCCCGCGCATCGGCACGTAAGCGCGCGCCAAGCCGTCGGCGGCGACATTCACCTTGGCCTGCAGCGCGCGCGCCAGCGCATCTTCCTCCTCGCTCCAACGCGGCAAACCGACCCGCTCGATCTCGCGCTCGACCAGCTCGGCCAGCGTGCGGTTGCCGCGCACCGGCCACACCGCGCTCATCACGTCGATCTCGACCTTGGTGTTCGACATCAACGCGGCGCCTTCGGCGATCCGCCGCGCCTGCTCGAACAGCTTGCCGGCGCCTTCGGCCGTGGAATCGCGGAAATGCCACCACACCGCAGCGCGGCGCGGCACTACGTTGGGCTGGTCGCCGCCGTCGGTGATGACGCGATGCATGCGCATGCCCGGCGTGATGTGCTCGCGATACTGGGCAAGACCCATGTCCATCAGCACCACGCCGTCGAGCGCGTCGCGCGCCCGCCACGGCGCCACGCCGGCATGCGCGGTCTCGCCGCGGAACGTGAACGTCGCGGACACCAGAGCCGCCTGGATCAGGCCGTAGCCGACGCGGAAATTGCCGGCGATGTGGTTGTGGAATGCGACGTCGACGTCGTCGAACCAGCCGTCGCGCACGAAATACGGCCGGCTGACCAGCTGCTCCTCGGCCGGCGCGCCGAAGATTTTCAACGTGCCGGCAAGGCCGAATTTCGCCATCGCGGCCTTTGCCGCAAGCGCCGCCGCGATCAGCACCGCGGCATTGACGTTGTGGCCTTCGCAATGGCCGGGCGCGCCTTCGACGATCGGCTTCTGCTCGGCGATGCCGGAGATTTGCGAGTTGTCCGGATTGGCGTCGTACTCGGTATGCAGCGCGATCACCGGATGGCCCGAACCGAAGCTGGCGCAGAACCCGGTGGGAAAGCCGGCGATGCCGCGCTCGAGCGCAAAGCCGGCCTCCTCCAGCAACGCGGTCATCAGCTTCGCCGTCTCGAATTCCTGCATGCCCAGCTCGGCGAAATAGAAGATGTTGTCGTTCAGGCAGGCGATCGCCGCGGCATTGCGGTCGAGGTAATCGAAGCAATAGGCCTTGGCGGCGCTGGGGGTGCTGGTTGCGGCGTTCATAGCCGATCCTATTGAAGCGCCACAAGATTATCGCGGATCAATCAAGCCCGCACCATCGAACCGAGGGCGATTCAACTACTATTGATTGCGCAACGTTGCATTTGCACTATGATACAGGCCGTCTTTGCGTGTGCGGGGGGCCCCATGACCAAGCCCATGCGGCTGCAACAATCTGCGGACTTCTTTCAATTGAACGCGGGCGCGCATCGGCGACCTGCAACAAACGTCACCGCACCCGCTCTGATATGGCATCGCGCGTTCTGGATCGACGTGCCGTCGTCGCACGACAATCCAGATTTGTCGATCCCGAAATTGGAGGAGCTCAGAAGTTCCAGGCGCGGTCGACTTAAGCGAATGCTGGATGATTTTATCACGGAATTCCGTCAGTTCGTACTCACGCCTCTCGGCTCACCAAGGTGCCAGATCCATCCTGCGGTGGGTAACCAAATCATCCTCTTCGACAGGGTGGTGGACGAAGCGAGTTTCGCCCCGATCGACAAGCCGAATCCCGCCGTGAAGGAGGTGCTCGATAGCGACAACAGAGTCGTCACGGTCAAGTTCGATTGGGAAGGCATAGCCGCAACGGCGAGAATAGAACTCCTCACCGAGTATTTTTCGGTCACGACCTTCGCCGAGCTTAGGCCGGTCAGCGATATCATGGCCGAATATCGGATGCTGAAGGACTATTTAAAGGAATTCAACGAGCAGACTGCCGACAACAACTCAAACGAGGAAACCGCCCGCGCGAGCGCCGCGAAGGCGGAGCAGCTGCGGAAATTCTTGTTTTACGAATTCTGGGACGAGAGGGTCGGTCGAATGTTCGATGATGAGGGACTCCAAAGATCCCTAAATGAAGGCCTGTTTAACAACCTATTCGCCGATTTCCGCGGTCTGGTTGTTTCGGATGAAACTTGCAAGTTGAGCAAACCACCAGATTTCGGGCAAAGTAAGGAGTTGCCGTGGGGTAAAGAAATCGATGGCAGATTTTTGCCGCTCTTTAGTGAGATCAAAGATTACGAGTGCGCCGCGAGCTACATGCTCGGCGGCCGCGCGATGCATATGACAACTCTCGGTCCTCAGCTGCCAGAGGCCGATGCATCGGAACTCCTGCCGCTTCAATATATCGTATATGTCCAGCAGTCCGACCACGATGTTGCTGGCCGGGCCGTTGTTTCAAAATGGCAGCTCGGTCGGCTGGTTGATGATCTGCATTTTCTGGGCACCGTGCGCCTTGCTGCGCTAAAGTACCTGCCGGAGCTGCGCGAGGCGGTTACTCGTCTTTCCTGGCTTGACGGATACGTCAAGAAAGCTCGCGACGACCTGACTGGCGGCATATCGCAGCCGGATCTCCACGACGCGCACGTCCAGCTCGACAACATCAAGACGCAATTCAATAAGGCCACGAGAACCGATACCGGAATATTATACAGGATTGAAAGAGCTCGATATTACATCGAACAGTTCAACGCACACATTGGCGGGCTGCGGTTGCGACGATTGGACGGCTATCAGAGATACGACGAGTTCATTCGTCACCGGCTCGGTCCAGTCTTCGACTTCATCAACCGGCTCGGCGTCCGCTATGAACGGGCAGAGAGCACTCTGTCGTTGTTCGATCAGAATAATCTGTCGACGCGGACGCAGCACATACAGGAGGGCATGAGCAAGGGTCAGGAAGAGATCAAAAAAATACAGGTGTACGGCGAAGCCGTCCTCTGGGCGGCGCTGGTGCCATACTATCTGACCGCTCTCGCCGATCATGTCATGGTCCACGGCGTAGTGATGTGGATCGCGTTTGGCGTGTTCGCGTTGGGCGTTGGGTACGCGACCTTTCGCATCGCCGATTTTAAAAAAGTGAGGCTTGCCGGCCGTATAGTCGCCGTCTGTGGCACTTGGCTGGTACTCGGACTCATTCTTCTTGTTCTATATACGCATGGCGCGATCAAATTCGATGACGCGACGAGCGCCAATGTGCCGCCAGCGGGCACGGCGAATCCCCCTGTTACCAAGACTCCATAGTCGGCTAGCCGAGCTGCCGAACGGCGGAACGATGGTGTTGAGGCAGCGCTGCCCGGTTCGACACGGTCGGCGGACCACGCGGCGCTACCGCACTAAATTGCGCCGTTCACTTCATTCAGCTATGAGAGCCGGCACCGATGAAATTCTCCCATTTCTCCCATATCTGGGGCAAACCCGATATGACGCCGCACCAGCGCTACGAGCAGCTGTGGCGCGAGCTGGAATTGTGTGACGAGCTCGGCTTCGACCATTCGTTCTGCGTCGAGCATCATTTCCGTCCCGACGAGAGCTGGATGTCGTCGCCCTCGCTGTACGCGGTCGGCGCCGGCGCGCGCACCGAGCGTATGCGCATCGGGCCGATGGGCTACATCGTGCCGCTTTATCATCCGCTGCGGCTCGCCGAGGAGATCGCCATCGTCGACCAGATGCTCGGCGGCCGCATGGAGCTCGGCCTCGTCCCCGGCATCAATCCCGACTACTTTCGGCCGTTCGGGCTCGATTACGGCCAGCGCAAGTCGCCGACTTTGGAGTTCGTCGATTACCTGCGCGCCGCGTTCGGCGACACCCAGCCGTTCTCGTTCCATGGCCGAGATTTTCACACCGACAACGCCCGCATTGCGGTGCCGCCGGTGCAGCATCCGCACCCGCCGCTGTGGATGATGAGCCGCGATCCGCAGACGCTGGAATTCTGCGCCCAGCACGGCATCAGCCCCGGCTACTTTCTGGTTTATCCGCGCGCCGACGCAGCGCCGCGCTACCGCAAATTTCTGCAAGACTGGCAGTCTGCCGGCTGGGCGCACAAGCCGAACATCGCCTATTGCACCGTCGTCTATGTCGACGAGACCGACGACAAGGCGCTCGAGGTTGCGCTGTTTCGCGCCAGCCGCGCCTACGAGGGCTTTCTCAAGCCGCCGCAACCCGGCGACACGTTCGAGCAGCGCGCCGCCGAGCACGCCAGAATGTTCGTCGGCCGCGGCGAGCCTGGCGCATCCGAGATCATGCAGCATCTGTTCGATGCCGAGTATTTGCGCAACCATGATCTCGTGTTCATCGGCTCGCCCAAGACGGTTGCGGAAAAAATCCATGCCGCAGCTGCTTCCGGCCTATTCAATGTGCTCATGGGCGAGTTCAATTTTTCCGATTTGCCGGAAGCGGATCTGATGCGCTCGATCCAGCTGTTCGGCGAAAAAGTGATTCCGGCGCTACGCGGCTACGAGCCGTTCTGAGCGCGCGTGTCTACGCACTTGCGGCCGAACGATTGTTTGTCGGTCGCGCGCGATCAAACAGCACTCACCACCAGTTAAGCGCCCATGCCCGCTCGATCGCCTGGTTGGCGGCGGTAAAATACCAGCCGCCGAAGAACGCTGCATCGACGGTGTAGAGAATGAAAAGGCAAAGGGCTGCTGCAACGAGGTGCTTCATCATCGCCTCCTGCGCTGGCAGACCGGCACATTCTCCGCCTGCCAAGATGACGGAGTGTTCTCGCAGCACGCCGTATTCAGCTCAAATTTTCGTCGAGTCGCGCTGTTAGGAGCGCCGGAATTTTCCATAGCGCCGCTTGCTGCGGCGCACCATTACCCTTTCGCCAATTGCGGATGCGTGCGCAGCCGCGCGTCGAGCAACAGATAAATGATAAAGCACACAACCGCGCCGGCGGCGAACGGCAAGGTCGACCACATGTAAAGCTGCGCAACCGGAAGGCCGACGAACGCCGCTCCCAACAGCGGGCCGCCGATCGCGCCGAAGCGGCCGAGGCCCAATTGCCAGCCGGAGCCGTTGGCGCGCAGCGAGGTCGGATAGATCATGGCGCCGAGCACGTTGATGGCGGTCTGAATGCCGAGCACGAAAAAGCCGGCGAAGAAGGTCGAGGTCAGCAACGCCGCGGGCGACGTCAATCCGGCATAGCCGATCGAGCCGACCACCGGCACCGCAAGCACGAACATGATGGCGATGGCGAAAAATCCCTGGCGCTGCAGCCAACGGCACAGCGTCAGCGCGCCGACCGTGCCGCCGATCTGCAGGCCGGCGCCGGCGAGCGCCGCGGTCGCCGGCGGCACGTGGGCGGCCGACATCAATGTCGGCGTCCAGGTGCCGAGGAAATAGAAGCCCATCAGATTGAGGATGAACATCAGCCAGGTGAGCGGCGTGATGACGGCGAGCCCATCGTAGAACAGATAGAGCGGGTTGGCGCTCGGCGACTGCTTCTCGTCCTCGATCACGAACCGGGCGTTGGCCGGCAGTTTGAGATCGGGATGGATCGCGGCGATCAGCTGTTCCATCTGGCGGCGGTATCTGTCATGCAGCGCCATGAATTTGATCGACTCGGGCAGACCGAAAATCGCCGCCAGCGCGATCACGATCGGAACCACGCCGCCGATCACGAGCAGGATCGGCCAGCCGTAGCGGCCGACGAATGCCGCGCTGATGAGGCCGCCGAGGGCGCCGCCGAGCGGCACCAGGCCGACAGCCACGATCGCCAGCGTGGCGCGCAGATGGCGCGGCGCCGATTCGGCGTTGATCGCCACCATGTTGGGCATGACGCCGCCGATGCCGAGCCCGGCGGCCACGCGCAGCCAGAACAGCTCGGTCAAATTGGTCGAATAGGCGGCGACGAAGGTGAAGACGCCGAACAGCAGGTTGGCAGCGATCAGCGCCGGCTTGCGGCCGTAACGGTCGCCGAGCCAGCCGAACATCTGCGAGCCGACCAAAATGCCGAAGCCGCTGGCGCTGAGCACCGGACCGAGCGCGCTCCTCGGCACGCCCCAATCGGTGACGAGATGCGGCGCCACATAGGCGGTGACGGCGAGATCATAGCCGTCGATCATCGCGATCAAGACCGACCAGGCGATCAGCTTGACGTGGAAAGGGCTGAGGCCGCCCTCGTCCAGCAGCCGTGAAACGTGAACGTCGGATGCACCAGCCACTTTAATTCCCCCCGCGCTTTGGCTTGCGCTCAGCGCGGCCCGT
The DNA here is from genome assembly GCA_030044035.1 of Xanthobacteraceae bacterium. Lineage (GTDB taxonomy): Bacteria > Pseudomonadota > Alphaproteobacteria > Rhizobiales > Xanthobacteraceae > BOG-931. The sequence continues at coordinate 1,613 of JASHWN010000175.1, read as the reverse complement.
TATTGTCCCTTCGCCAATTCCGGATGCGCGCGCAGCCGGGCGTTGTTGAGCGCGTTGATGATGAAGGTCACCACCGCGCCGAGCGCGAACGGGATCGCCGCAAACACATACATGCGCTGGATCGGCAGAGTGACGAGCAGCGTGCCGGCCAGCGGGCCGATGATGGCACCGAAGCGACCGAGCCCGAGTTGCCAGCCGGAGCCGTTGGCGCGCAGCGACGTCGGATAGATCAAAGCGCCGACGACGTTGATGCCGGATTGGATGCCGAGCACGACGGCGCCGGCCAGAAACGCGACGGCGACGAGCGCGGTGGTCGACCACAATCCGGCATAGCCGATCGCGCCGACGACGGGGATCGCGATCAGGAACAGGATCGCGATGGCAAGCCAGCGCTGCCGCTGCAGCCACCAGCACAACACCAAGGCGCCCGCCGTGCCGCCGACCTGCAACCCGGCGCCGGTCAGCGCCGCGACCGTCTGCGACGCGTGGGCGGCCGCCACCAGCATCGTCGGCGTCCAGCTGATCAGGAAGAAATATCCCATCAGGTTGAGGACGAACATCAGCCAGGTCAGCGGCGTGATCACTTGCAGCCCGTTCTGGAACAAGTAGCGCGGATTTGAGCTGGGGAATTGCTTTTCGTCTTCGATCACGAAGCGCGCATTGGCCGGCACCTTGTAGTCCGGGCGGATGGCCGCGATCAGACGCTCCATCTTGGAGCGCTGGCTTTCGTGCAGCGCCATGTATTTGATCGATTCCGGCATGCCGAAAAAAGCGATGATCGCGAACGCGATCGGCGCGACGCCGCCGATATAAAACAGCACCGGCCAGCCGTAATGCGGAACGAACGCAGCGGCGGCGAAACCGGCCAGGGCGCCGCCGATCGGCACCATGCCGGTGGCGATGATGGCGAGCGTCGCGCGCAGATGGCGCGGCGCCGATTCGGCGTTGATCGCCACCACGTTGGGGATGACGCCGCCGATGCCTAGCCCGGCGATGGTGCGCAGGATGAACAGCTCGGTGAGGTTGGTCGCGTACGCGGCCCAAAAGGTGAAGACGCCGAACAAGAGGTTGCACAGGATCAGCGAGGTCTTGCGGCCGTAGCGGTCGCCGACCCAGCCGAACATCTGCGAGCCGAACAGCACGCCGAAATTGCTCGCGGTCAGCACCAGGCCGAGCGATTTCGGCGGGACGTGCCAAGCCTGGATGAGGTGCGGCGCGGCGAACGCGATGGCGCCGATGTCGTAGCCGTCGATGAAGGCAATCAGCGTCGACCACAGGATGAGCTTGATCTGGAATGCGCCGAGCCCGTGCTCGTCCAGCAGGTGCGAGACTTGAACTTCGGTTGCGCCGGCCATGTTCCCCCCTGGAAGCTTTTGTCGTTGCGGCGACACTGCGCCTGAGCACGGAAGGCTATGGCAGCCGCGGCGCAAAGGAAAGCGGCATAGCGGCGCGGCCTTCATCCTCTCCCGCGGAGCGAAGCGGAGCCGGGGGAGGGGACGCAGCATCCATCCTCCCCCGCTTCGCGGGTGAGGATAAGCGGCATCGTTCTCGCGGCGCGTTTTTTGTTTGCGCCCGAGCTATGCCAAGCCACTGCACGAAAGCCGCCCCAAAAA
>JASHWN010000174.1 GCA_030044035.1 Xanthobacteraceae bacterium | reverse complement strand
ATCGCTGGCGCCGCCCGGCCTCGCGCTCACAGCCGGGCCGCCGTGGCACACCATGCCGATCTACAATCACGACATTCAGGACGCGCACGGCTTCCCGGCCGATGCCGTCGCCTGGGCCGACGCCATCCGCGGCGCCGACGGCGTCATCATCGTCTCGCCGGAATACAATTGGAGCATTCCGGGCGGGCTGAAGAACGCCATCGACTGGGTGTCGCGCCTGAAAGACGTGCCGTTCAAGGAAAAGCCGGTGGCCATCCAATCCTGCGCCGGCGGCGCGCTCGGCGGCGCGCGCATGCAATACCACTTGCGGCAATCCCTGACCTCGATCGACGCCTTCCTGTTCGGCAAGCCGGAGGTGCTGGTCACGTTCGCAGCGAAGAAATTCGACGAAAAAACCTTGGCGCTGACCGATCAGCCGACCATCGACATCGTCAAGCAGCAGCTCGCCGGCTTTGAAAAATTCGTGCGGCGGCTTAACGGGAGAAAGTGAGAACGTCACCTACGCTCGTTCCCGAGAAAGCGGGAACCCAGCTAAGCAACTCGAGTTCTCGCGCAAGCCGGTCCTGGATTCCCGCTTGCGCGTCGCTTGCGCGGGAAGGAGCGGAGGAGTAGCCCATGAGCAGATTGGACAATCGCGTCGCGCTGCTGACCGGCGGCGCCAAGGGCATCGGTCGCCATTACGCGCACGCGCTGGCCGGCGAGGGCGCGCGGCTGATGATCGCCGACGTCGCCGACGGCAGCGAGCTTGCCGAAACCATCGCGCGCGAGCGCGGCGCCAATTCGGTGGCGAGCGCGGTCGCCGACGTAAGCGACGAGGGCGCGGTCAAGGCGCTGGTGGCGCAGACCATCGAGCGCTTCGGCAAGATCGACATTCTGGTCAACAACGCCGCGCTGTTCGCGCCGCTCGCCGAGCAGAAGGTCACCGAGATCGACACGGCTTTGTGGGACCGCGTCATGGCCATCAACATCCGCGGCGTGTTTCTGATGACCAAGCACGTCGCGCCACATATGATCGCGCAGAAATACGGCAAGATCATCAATATCAGCTCCGGCACGGTGGCGCGCGGCATTCCCAACTTCGCCCATTACGTGACCTCGAAAGGCGCGGTGACCGCGTTCACGCGCGCGGTGTCGCGCGAACTCGGCGAGCACAACATCTGCGTCAATAATCTGGCGCCGGGCTTTACGCTGTCCGACAGCGTCATCAACGAAAACCCCGGCCATCTCGAGCACTCGCGCGCGCCGTCCTTGGTTCGCCGCGCCATCAAGCGCGACGAATACCCGGCGGATCTTTTGGGCGCGCTCGTCTTCCTCGCTGCCGCCGACAGCGATTTCGTCACCGGGCAAACCATCGCCGTCGACGGTGGGGCAACGAATACGTGAGCGGCTGAGCGGACGCCATGCGCCGCGCTTTAAAACTTCATCCGGACTCGCGCTCTTCCGCAGTGCGCCAGGTCGAAGTGGAAGTGGAAGTGGCGCAGCCGCGCTCGGGCGGCTTGATGCTGCGCTATGTGGTGACCGGCAAAATCGCCGCGCTGGCGCTGCCGGCCGTCACGGCGCCCACGCGGACTGATGAGCTGTGGCGGCATACGTGCTTCGAAGCGTTTATTCGGCCCGCGCCGGGCCAGGCTTATTACGAACTCAACTCTTCGCCCTCGACGCAATGGGCGGCATACCGGTTCGATGGCTATCGATCCGGCATGCGCCTTGCCGAAGAGATCGGCGCGCCGCGGATCGAGGTCGAAAAGGCGGCCGAGCAATTTATGCTGCAAGCCACGCTGCAATGGGACAAGTCATCTGAGCTTGGCCGTGCAGCGACGTGGCGGCTCGGCGTTTCGGCCGTGATCGAACAAGCCGACGGCCATAAATCGTATTGGGCGCTGGCGCATGCTCCGGGCAAACCGGATTTCCATCACGTCGATTGTTTTGCGCTGGAATTGCAGTAAAGCGCGGCCAGTTCGGGTAGACTTTGCCACCATGAAATTCGGCATCGACCGCCTCATCGCCGAGCCCGCTTTGCGCGCGTCGCTGACCGGCCGCCGTGTCGCCTTGCTCGCGCATCCGGCGTCGGTCACCGCTGATCTGACGCATTCGCTCGATGCGCTTGCCGCTTGCGGCGACGTCAAGCTCACGGCGGCGTTCGGGCCGCAGCACGGCCTGCGCGGCGACAAGCAGGACAACATGGTCGAGTCGCCGGATTTTTACGATCCGGTGCACCGCATCCCGGTGTTCAGCTTGTACGGAAAAGTGCGCCGGCCGACACAGGCGATGCTGGATGCATTCGACGTCGTGCTCGTCGACCTGCAGGATTTGGGCTGCCGCATCTACACCTTCGTCACTACGCTGCGCTACATGCTGGAAGCCGCGGCGCAGCACGGCAAAGAAGTCTGGGTGCTGGAGCGGCCCAATCCGGTCGGCCGCCCGGTCGAAGGTTTGCGGCTGCGCGCGGGCTTCGAAAGCTTTGTCGGCGCCGGCCCGTTGCCGATGCGGCACGGGCTCACGCTCGGCGAGCTGGGCGCGTGGTTCATCAAAACGCTCAAGCTCGACGTCGCCTATCGCGTCGTTGCGATGGAGCGCTGGCGGCCCGACGCGGCGCCGGGTTTCGGCTGGCCGCTTGGCGCGCGCGCCTGGGTCAATCCCAGCCCCAACGCGCCGAACCTTTGGATGGCGCGTGCCTACGCCGGCACGGTGCTGGTCGAGGGCACGACGCTGTCCGAAGGCCGCGGCACCACGCGGCCGCTTGAACTTTTTGGGGCGCCCGACCTCGACGCGCGCGCGGTGCTTACCGAGATGCACGCGCTGGCGCCGCAATGGCTCGCCGGCTGCCGCTTGCGTACCTGCTGGTTTGAGCCGACGTTTCACAAACACGCCGGCAAGCTGTGCAGCGGCGTGCAGATCCATTCCGAAAGCCCGTTTTACGACCACGCCACATTCAAGCCATGGCGGCTTGTGGCGCTCGCCTTCAAGGCGATCCGCCGCCTGCATCCGGATTATCCGCTGTGGCGCGATTTTGCCTACGAGTACGAGCACGGCAAGCGTGCCATCGATGTCATCAACGGCAGCCCTCTGCTGCGCGAATGGGTGGACGATGCAGGCGCCACGCCCGCGGATTTGGCGGCGCTGGCGAGCGCCGATGAGCGCGCGTGGGAGCGGGAGCGGGAGGAATACCTCCGCTATTGAACGCCGGCACTGCACTCCGCGGTGGCGATTACATCGACTTGGCGATAGGATACCGTCATCGAGACAGCGTGGGGTGATCGACATGCTCAGCCGTCG
>JASHWN010000173.1 GCA_030044035.1 Xanthobacteraceae bacterium | reverse complement strand
CACCCCATGGCTTTTGGTTCGGCGAGGATCAGGCGCGCTACGTGGTGACCGCCACAGATGCCGAGGCCATTGTGCAGCGGGCGCGCAGCGCCGGGGTGCCGGTGCGGCAGATCGGGACCACGGGCGGGCGGCTGCTGGCCTTGCCCGAAGAGCGGCCGTTGCGCGTCGCCGACCTGATCCATCGCTTCGAGGCTTGGCTGCCGAACTACATGGCGGCATCGCCCGCCTGAGGTCGCATGGCCTTTCTCGGCGCCCGCCGACCTGATATGCGCTGGGCACGACCCGACTTGAGACTTGACGTGAGACTGGACTTAAGACTTGGAGGTACGCGCCATGGCGATGGCGGCGCACGACATCGAACGATTGATCCGGGCGCGGATCCCCGATGCCCAGGTCACCATCGAGGACCTCGCCCACGACGGCGATCATTACAAAGCGACCGTCATCGCCGAGTCGTTTCGCGGCAAATCGCGCCTCCAGCAGCACCAAATGGTTTACAGCGCGCTGCAGGCCGAGATGGGCGGCAAGCTGCACGCGTTGGCGCTGCAGACCGGCACGCCGGAACGCTAGCCAGCCGACATATCGTGGAATGTTATTTTGCCACTAACGAGCGGCCTGGCATGCTATTTTCGCGCCCAATCGCCGTCTGGGCTTTGCGGCGGCCTTGCGCTACATATATTCGGTGACGCGGCCTAGATTCGACGCCGGGAGCGGGTGCCCGCGCGCCAGTGAGGGATGACTGCAATGTCCATCGATCAATTCATCGATAACGAGGTCAAGTCGAACGAGGTGGTGCTGTTCATGAAGGGCACGCCGCAGTTCCCGATGTGCGGCTTCTCCGGGCAGGTCGTGCAGATCCTCGACTATCTCGGCGTGCCCTATAAGGGGCTCAACGTGCTCGAGAACGACGAGCTGCGCCAGGGCATCAAGTCGTATTCGAGCTGGCCGACCATTCCCCAGCTCTACGTCAAGGGCGAATTCGTCGGCGGCTGCGATATCATTCGCGAAATGTTCCAGGCCGGCGAGCTGCAGTCGCTGCTCAAGGACAAGGGCGTCGCGCTCGCGCAAAAGCAGAGCGAGCAGGCTTAGGTCCGATCCCGCTGGTGCCTGCGTCCTAAGCTTCGCCCGCTTGCGGCGGAGGGTCGGGGATCGGCATCGCAGGGGGAAGCGTTTCGTCCGTTCGGGGCGCTTCGCGCTGGCGCCGCTCACGTAATTCGTCCGCGAATCGCTCCAACGCATCCGCTTGCCGCGCCGTCCGGTTGCCGAGCAGGATGACGAGCGCGAGCACGATCGCCAATCCGACCAGGCTCTGCGCCGGCAGCGCGCCGGCGAATTTCAACACGTTGGCGGCGACCGTAGAGACGAAAACGCCGGATGTTTCGCCGAGTATCAAATAAATCAGAATGACGGACAGGATCGTCAGAAATCCGAGCTCGACGAACGCCCACAGATACTGCTTGGCCTTTTGCATGTAGTTCAACACGACGCGCCTCCGGGATCATACGCAAAGGCGTTGGGTGACGGTTGCCGCGTCACCCAACGATTCGATCGCAGAGAGGTCCGGCCTTCGCGGCTTCAGGCCACTTTGCGTCCGGAGAACAGCCAAAGAATGATGCCGAGCGTGATCAGCCCGACCAGCCCGCCGTCACCGAGCGCCTTCACCAGCGCCATGATGTTGGTCGTCACGTTGCCGAAGAACGGCAGGTTGGCGCCGACCAGAAGCGCCGCGACGATCGCCAGCGCCAGCAGCATCAGACCGATTTCAGTCAACGAGCCGATCCACGCTTTAACCCTTTGCAACGCATCCATGTGCGTCTCTCCCTTTCCGATTGCTTGTTCAAGGAAAGCCCAGCCCAACGCACGCAACACACACGCCTAGAAAAGCAGCGCGGCTTTGCCGCCATTTTGCGCAAAAGCGTAATGCGGGCTGGCGTTTTTTCAAGTAGCGCGCCGGGAGACAGCGCAAATCGCTGTGCAAATGCGCCGAAAAGAGGCCATTTGCACAGTGCGGAGGCTGGGGATAAGTCTGTGGAGAAGTCTCAGCGCGAGTAATATTCGACGACGAGGTGCGGCTCCATCACCACCGGATACGGCACCTCGCCGAGCCCGGGCACCCGCGTCAGCTTCGCCGTCATTTTGGTGTGGTCGACTTCGATGTAATCGGGGACGTCGCGCTCGGCCAAAGCGGTCGCCTCGAGCACCAGCGCCAGCTGTTTCGATTTCTCTTTCACTTCGATCGCGTCGTCGACCTTGACGCGGTAGCTCGCGACGGTGACGCGGCGGCCGTTCACCTTGACATGGCCGTGGCTGATGAATTGGCGCGCGGCGAACACGGTGGGCACGAACTTGGCGCGATAGATCACCGAGTCGAGCCGCCGCTCCAACAATCCGATCATGTGCGCGCCGGTATCGCCCTTGAGCCGCCGCGCCTCCTCGTAGAGGCCGCGGAAGTGCCGTTCCGACATGTTGGCGTAATAGCCTTTGAGCTTCTGCTTGGCGCGCAGCTGCACGCCGTAGTCCGACAGCTTGCCCTTGCGGCGCTGGCCGTGCTGGCCGGGACCGTATTCGCGTTTGTTTATCGGGCTCTTCGGCCGGCCCCAGATGTTCTGGCCCATCCGCCGGTCGATCTTGTACTTCGCCTCATGGCGCTTGGTCATTCGCGTCCTCGCTCTTTGCGAAAAAATTTGGCTGAGGATCGCGCCCTCCTGCTGCTCCACCGCCGCAACCTCTTGCCCAAGAACTTCGTGTCAAAGGCAGGGTGCGGAGCGGGAAGCCGACAGGTTTGAGCCTTCAGCGTCGGCTCAAACCGCGGGTCGCGAAACACTGCGCGGGCCGCTTGTTTCGGCCCGCGCAGTGCCGGCTAGATAAGGGGAAAGGCCGGTGCTGTCAAACCGGCGACGCAATGAACGTTTCCCGGGCGCAGCGCAGCACGAAGTGGTGCGCTGCAGACCCGGGATCGTTGCGAACGCGGAATTCGCGACGGTCCCGGATCAGCGGTGCACCGCCACAGCGCGTCGAAGACGCGCGTAAATGCGCTTATGCTGCACCGCATCCGGGAAACAGGCACGAGTTGCCCGGCTCAGCCCTTGTTCAGCCTTTGGCAAAGTGCTTTTGGCGCAGGCTGCGCAGCGCGGTGATCGCCAGCAGCGCGGTCAGCGCATCGAGGAACGCCACGACGATGAACACCGCGGTCCAGCTGCCGGTGGTTTGATGCAGATAGGCGGCCGCCGGCCCGCCCAGGATCGAGCCGACGCCCTGGGCGATATACAGGAAGCCGTAATTGGTCGCCGCATAGGTCGAGCCGAACGTGTCGGTGAGCGTGGCGGGAAACAGCGAAAAAATCTCGCCCCAGCCGAAGAACACCAGCCCGGTCAGCACCACGAACAGCGCCGGCCTATCGATGAAGGCGAACAGGATCAGGATCGCCACGCATTCCAAGGAGAAGGCGAGTGCCATGGTCGGCTCGCGCCCGATATGATCGGACACCCAGCCGAAGAACGGCCGCGTCAATCCGTTGGTGAAGCGCGACAGCGTCAATGACAGCGGCAGCGCCGCCATGCCGAGCACCAGCGCCTGAGCGACTTTGTACTCGTTGGCGAACGGGCCGACATTGGAGACGACCATCAGCCCGCTGGTCGACATCATGCTCATCATGACGAACAGGAGCCAGAACACCGGGCTTTGCAGCATCTCGCGCGGCGTGTAGCTACGCCCGGCTTGGGTGGTCGAGGCGGCCGCGGGCGAATAGCCGGCGGGGAGCCAGCCGTCCGGCGGCGTGCGCAGCCCCTGTGCGGCCAGAATGCCGATGATGCCCTGGATGAAACCCCAGACCAGCAGCGTGTGCGCGTAGCCGGAACTCTGGATCATGTTGTAGATCGGGAAGTTGGTGAAGATCGCGCCAAAGCCGTAGCCGGCGGCGGCGAGACCGGTGGCGAGCCCGCGCCGGTCGGGGAACCAGCGCACCATCAGGCCGATGATGCCGACATAGATGATGCCGGTGCCGAAGCCGCAGATCACGCCGTAGGTCAGATAGAGCGCCCAAACGTTGTCGACATAGCTCGACAGCGCCCAGCCGCCGCCCGACATCAGCGCGCCGATCGAGATCAGAAGGCGCGGCCCGAATTTGTCGACCAGATAGGCCTGCAGCGGCGAGCACCAGGTCTGCAGGATGATCAACAGCGAGAAGGTCCATTGCAGCTCGGCCAGCGTGGTGCCGAGCTTGGCATTGAGCGGCCCGGTGAACAGCGTCCAAACGTATTGCGGGCTCGAGATCGACATCATCGCGATCAGCCCGAGCACGAGCTGGTTCCAGCGATTGAGATACCAGGGTTTGGTTTCGCTTGTGACGACAGCGCTGGTCATGGCTCATCCTCCGGTGACCGATGCCGGCGGCAAAAGCGTACTGCCGCCGCACCGGGCTCACAAGGCAAGACGCGCCGAATTTTTGGCCGGGTCGATGGGCAAGAGCCGGTTACTTCGCTCCGCTAACCGCGGTCGGTTGCGGTTCGATGCCGAAGCGCGCCAGCACCGCGTGCGGCGCGCGGCCCGAGCTGAACATGGCGTGCGAGCTGCCACGGTGCAACGGCGCAGGCGGTCCCAAGAGGTCCAGCACCCGCCGCGCGATGGCGGGGGCCGGATCGATGTAATTGACCGGCCACGGCGCCAGCCTGGTCAGGCGATCGAGCAGCAGCGGATAATGGGTGCAGGCGAGCACGACGGTGTCGGTGCGCTTGCCGTCGTCGACAAAGCAGGGCGCGATTTCGGCGCGAATTTGCGCATCGCTCGTCGGCGCGCCGGCAAGCTCCGCCTCCGCATAGGGGGCCAAGTTTTTTGAGCCGACCAGCGTCACTTGGCAGTCTTTAGCGAAGTCGCGGATCAGCGCGCGGGTATATTCGCGCGCCACCGTCGCCTCGGTGCCGAGCACCGAGACGCGCCGCGTCACCGACGCCGCGCAGGCCGGCTTGATCGCCGGCACCGTGCCGACGAACGGCAGCGCGAATTTTTCGCGCAGCGTCGGCAACGCTATGGTGGAGGCGGTGTTGCAGGCGATCACCGCGAGATCCGGGCGATGCGCAGCGATCAGGTCGTCGAACAGCCCGACCACGCGCGCCACCAGCGCGGTTTCGGGAAGCGCGTTGTAAGGAAACCCGGCGTCGTCGGCGGCATAGACAATATCGGCATCGGGCCGCACCGCCGCGACTTCGCGATAGACGGTGAGGCCGCCGAGACCGGAATCGAAGATCAGGATTTTGCTCGGCGCTGCCATGGCGGCAGATGATACGAGGAATCGCGGCGGCGCAATGTCCATTGCGGGGGAGGGGGGACGCCGTCTCCGGGCGGTTTCCTCAAGTCTTAAGCCCGGCCGAACACGCGGCGGAAAATCGTGTCGACGTGGGCGAAGTGAAAGTCGAGGTCGAAACTGGCCTTCAGCTCCGCTTCGCTTAAGTGCTTGCGCACCTCCTTGTCGGCCATGAGCAGTGTCAGCAGATCGCCTTCGCCGGCCCAGGCTTTCATGGCGTTGTGCTGCACCAGCCGATAGGCCTCCTCGCGCGCGACGTTCTTTTGCGTGAGCGCCAGCAGCACGCGCTGCGAATGGACGAGGCCGCCGAGGCGCTCGAGATTTTTGCGCATGTTTTCCGGGTAGACGATGAGCTTGTCGATCACGCCGGCGAGCCGGGCGAGCGCGAAATCGAGCGTCACGGTGGCGTCGGGGCCGATCATGCGTTCGACGGACGAATGCGAGATGTCGCGCTCGTGCCAGAGCACGACGTCCTCCAGCGCCGGCGTCACGTAGGCCCGCACCATGCGCGACAATCCGACCAGATTTTCCGACAGCACCGGGTTGCGCTTGTGCGGCATGGCCGAGGAGCCTTTTTGGCCCGGCGCGAAATATTCCTCGGCTTCCAGGATTTCGGTGCGCTGCAGGTTGCGGATTTCAGTAGCCAAACGCTCGACCGAGGCGGCGACGACGCCGAGCGTGGCGAAATACATGGCGTGACGGTCGCGCGGGATGATTTGGGTCGAGATGGTTTCGACCGCGAGCCCCATCTTCTCCGCCACATAGGCTTCGACGCGGGGATCGACCTGGGCGAACGTGCCGACCGCGCCCGAGATCGCGCAGGTCGCGACCTCGCGGCGCGCGATGACAAGGCGCTCCTTGGCGCGGCTGAATTCCGCATAGGCGACCGCGAGCTTGAGCCCGAACGTGGTCGGCTCGGCGTGGATGCCGTGGGAGCGGCCGACGGTCGGGGTGTATTTGTACTCGAAGGCGCGGCGCTCGAGCGCGGCATTGAGCTTGTCGACGTCGGCGATCAAGAGATCGGCGGCGCGAACCAATTGGACATTGAGGCAGGTGTCGAGCACGTCCGAGGAGGTCATGCCCTGGTGGACGAAGCGCGCCGCCGGGCCGACGATCTCCGCCAGATGGGTGAGAAAGGCGACGACGTCGTGCTTGACCTCGCGCTCGATCTCCTCGATCCGCGCCGCGTCGAAGCGGGCCGCCTTGCCCTTGGCCCAGATCGTTTTCGCCGCTTCTTTGGGGATGATGCCAAGCTCGGCCATGGCGTCGGCGGCATGCGCCTCGATCTCGAACCAGATGCGAAAGCGCGTCTGCGGCGTCCAGATCGCCGCCATTTCGGGCCGTGTGTAACGCGGAATCATCGCCACCTCGGGGGCCAGCCCCGGCTGTAGCAGATCGTCCAAAGCTCAACAATTGCGCGCCGTTGTGCGATGCTTGACGGCCAGCGAATCACGGGGGCAGCGATGAAAACGCTCCAGATCGAGTCGAGTGGCGGTAAGGGCTTTTACGGCGCCATCATCAAGAAGCAGGCGGAGATCCGGCGCGGCGGCCGCGGCACCTTTTCCCGCGCCGGCGGCAGGCCCAATGCGGCCCGCTGGAGCCATGTGCGCTACAAAGGCTCACTCGCGCTCAAGCCGGCAGCGGATGCGGTCGAGGTCAAGATCAAGTCGCCGGACCGCGGCGACGAGGCGCGGCTGTTGTCGTCGTTCCTCGGCTGGCTCGACCGCCATTTCGGTAAGCAATTGTCGTCGGTCAAGATTCAGTACCGATAAGCCCGCGGCCGCCGCTAGCCGCGCCGGCGCCGATTCTTTTCGCGTCATTCCGGATCGCCGCGAAGCGGCGAGTCCGGAATCCATAAGCCCGGCGTTAAATCTCAGCACTGGGCTTATGGATTCCGGGCTCCTCGCGGAGCTTGTCATCGGGCCGGCCACTTCGGGCCGGACCCGTTGGCTCGGCCCCGGAATGACGAGAATTACGCCGCGAGCCGCGCGCGGTCGTGCGGCTGGCCGAGATCGATCGGCGTACCCTTCGGAATGATGCCGTTCGGATTGACCCGCGCGATCGAATAATAATTGATCACGTAATAGCGCGGCTTCACCGTCTCGGCGACGCCGGGCACCTGATAAAGCTCGCGCATGTAGTTTGCGAGATTGGGAAAATCGGCGATCCGGTTGCGGTTGCATTTGAACAGCGAGAAATAGGCGACATCGAAGCGCACCAAGGTCGGAAACAGCCGCCAATCGGCTTCGGTGATCTGCCGGCCGACCAGATAACGCTGTGCCCCGAGCCGGGCTTCCAGTTCGTCCAGCGTGGCAAACAGCCCGTCGTACGCCGCCTCGTAGGCGGCCTGTGAGCGCGCAAAGCCGGCGCGGTAGACGCCGTTGTTGACGTTGGCGTAGACGAGTTGGTTCAGCCGGTCGATCTCGCCGCGCAACGGATGCGGATAATAATCGGTCCGCTCGGCGCCGACGCCGTCGAAGGCGCTGTTGAGCATGCGGATGATTTCGGACGATTCGTTGTTGACGATGCGGCCGGTCTTCTTGTCCCACAAGGTCGGCACCGTGACCTTGCCGGTATAGTGCGGGTCGCTCGCCGTATAGGCCTGGTGCAGATAGCGGAAGCCGTTGACCTTGTCCGGCGTGCAGTCCGGAAACGCCGGATTGTCCTCGTAGGCCCAGCCCTGCTGACGCATGCCGGGAATGGCGTAGGCGACCGAAATCGCGTCCGACAGTTTTTTGATGGCGCGATAGATCAGCGTACGGTGCGCCCACGGGCAGCCATGCGCGACATAGAGATGGTAGCGCCCGGGCTCGGCCTTGAAGCCCGACGAGCCGTCAGCCGTGATCCAGTCGCGGAAGCGGCTGTCGGCGCGGCGGAAGTCGCCGGCTTTGCCGGTCTCTTCCGGCAATTGCTCATCGGTCCATTTGCCGTCGATCAAAACGCCCATCAGGCGGCCTCCCCGCGCGCCAGCGCCGCCGCGTTGCGGATCGCCGCGATATTGGCGCGATACGAAGCCGGCGTGCGGTCCTTGAACACCGCCGAGCCGGCGACGAAAACATTGGCGCCGGCGCGCGCCGCCTCCGGCGCGATTTGCGGCGTGACGCCGCCGTCGATCTCGATGTCGATCGGCCGGCCGCCCGCCATGGCGCGCAGATTGCGCACCTTGTCGAGGGAGCCGGCAATGAATTTCTGGCCGCCGAAGCCGGGATTGACCGACATGACCAGGATCAGGTCGACGATATCGACGACGTGCTCGATCGTGCTCTCGGGCGTGCCGGGATTAAGCGTGACGCCGGCTTTTTTGCCGAGCGCGCGGATCGCCTGCAGCGAGCGGTGGACGTGCGGGCCGGCCTCGACGTGCACGGTGATGATGTCGGCGCCGGCCTTGGCGAAGGCCTCGAGATACGGATCGCACGGCGCGATCATCAGGTGCACGTCGAGCGGCTTTGCCGTGTGCGGCCGGATCGCCTTGACCACGTCCGGGCCGATCGAAATGTTCGGCACGAAATGGCCGTCCATGACGTCGACGTGGATCCAATCGGCGCCGGCTTGGTCGACGGCGTGGACTTCCTCGCCGAGCTTGGCGAAATCGGCGGACAGGATCGACGGGGCGATGATCAGGGGACGCGGCACGGCGTTCTCCGCAATTGCGGTTTCGCCTAACACGTCGTCGGCGGGGCGGCAACGCGCCGCGGCGGGGCGGCAACGCGCTCTGGCGGGGCGGCAATATTTGCCGGAACGGCTGCGGCAGCGGCAAGTTCTGACGCGCGTTCCAATCCGCGGCAGCGG
>JASHWN010000172.1 GCA_030044035.1 Xanthobacteraceae bacterium | reverse complement strand
TTTCAGGCTGAACCGGCTGCTCACTCATAGTAGCCTGCTCAAACGAGGCAAAGGCCTAATTTCTCTTGTCGATCTTGCGTTTGCGGTCGGCTGCTCGCGCAGCCCAACCGGCCGCCATAAGTTCGAGCGCGCGCTTGTCATCTGGCTTGGTCAGTTTATCGACCAAGTCGCGGCACGCCTCTTCACACCGGAGATATTCGGTGACCCACCGCATTTCAGCGACCCCTCATGACAAAAACGGACATCCCGCTTCACCTTCCACCTCTGACCGGGTGATTCCGGGTCCGCCTTTTGAGGCTCAGCTATCGCTGCGTGCCGTTCAGTCGCAATTGTCCCTTGGTATTGTGCGGGCGAGCTCCTCGGGTCCCCTCGCCCTGGGGGTTGATGACCAGCGAAGGCCAAGGATGTGAGGGGTGGCTCGTCTGAGGGCGGAAAGGCTCAATGGCGAAGGCTAGCGCCGTGACATGATGATCCGTCATTTCCCCTTCAACACGCTGCGTGGTGCCGACACCGACGCCAACCGTCCGCGTCGTCTTGTGGATGCGGGCAAACGTCACCGTTGAAGCCGAACAACGAAAGTCAGCACCGCGACCCGAAACCGACGCCAAGTGCGACAAACCGACATGAGGCCGGCCGTCAGCTCTGGCGACAGCGCGTTCATTTCTCGGCACTAAGCGCCTTTTCAATGCAGTCGATAATGGACTTTTCGAAGAATGGCTTGATCAAATAATCAAGCGCCCCCGCCGCCATCACGCGGTCGCGTACATTTTGTTCAAAGCGGCCTGTTATAAACACCATTGGCGGGCAATTGCCGTCCGCGATCAAATGCGATTGGAGGTCTGGACCACTCATGCCGGGCAGACGAACGTCTAAAATCAAGCATCTGGTGTCCGCCTTGAGCTTAGACGAAAGATATTCTTCGGCCGACGAGAAAACAGCGCTTCTATATCCCAGTGACTCAAATAAAGCATTCAGACCGTCAAGGATTGACTGGTCATCATCGATGATCGCAATCAACTCATTATCGAGCGGCCCAGCATCGCTCTCCACGCTATTTGGTTTACGGTGCGAATCGGCCAGCGGGCGTTCCATGAACCCTCCGAACGGATTAGGAGTAGCCGACCGCGCCTTTGCGAGGCCGTGAGCTGTGGCGGCCGTGCCAAGCCAACCCGGCATTTTGGAGCACAACGTAAGCCCCGACTCCCCCCAGACCTCATCGAGTCAAATACTCAGCCTTATTTATAACACAGGTGAAGGACTGAAGGAGCAAGAATCTTCAGTATTGACATCACTTGGCTAAAGGGTGCCCTCCTCAAAATAAGCTATGATCAAAGGTGTACAATTGGATGACGAAAAAGTGGTGTTACGGCGACGCAGGGTACCGAACCGACGCCTCGCCAGCAGGAGCGCGGCGCTCTGGTGCAGAGGAACAGAGGAACTAAGACTCACCGTCGGCAGGCGGCAGTGTTGCTCAAAGACGACCTTAGCGGGCCACGTGATGCGGCAGGAGGCAGGGATGAAACTGAAATATGGAATTGCATTCGTCGTATTGATTTGGCTCGCCTTTCCTGTAATTACGCGCAGCGCATTCGCCGTCACCGCCGAGGTCGCAAAGAAGTGTCAAATCCTGTCCGCCAAGGCCTTTCCGCCCCGCGTGCCTGGCAATCCTGCGGCAGGTCTCTTGAACGGAACCGGGCGAGAGGCCTCACAATACTTCAGGAAATGCGTTGAGAACGGGGGCAATATGGAGGGGAGCGATAAGCAACAACCTCCGCAACCGACAAAGTGACAAGGTCATGCCGACTGCGACTTTCCTCCGCGCCCAGCGCTTCATGCCGGGAGCCAGCATTTCCTCGTAAGCCATACCAGCCAGCGCCGCCGGCCTATCGCTCCTCGCACCGATCGCCCGTTCACCGGACGCGCCGCTGCATCTCGTCAATATCGTAGGCGGGCCGGCGCTCGGCAGTATCAACGCCGTGATCATGCTCGCGGATGCGCAGGCGGCGTTTATCCATCGTCCGATCGCGACCCACGTTTTCGATGCGCAGCAGGACGGGCAAGGGTATGGAGCGACTTCGCCGAAGATTGATAAACAGCGTCTGGGCGTCTGCCGCAAAAATCCAGCGCAGCTCTCGCAATCCCGAAGTCGTCGCCAAAACCCGTAGCGCGAAGCGGTCTAAACAGGGACGCGCCCGTCAAAACGCCAGCGCCAGCGCCACGGCGAAAACGATGCCGAAGCCCATCACGGCGATGGCGACAGGATCATAGGCAGGCAGCTTGAACACGACGAGCCTCCGAGGTCGAACCCTTTTCTGGTCCCCTCTCCCGACCCGCTGCTTGGAAGGATTCAAAGGAATAATGGCGGCCGTGTGGTCACGCCGGGTCGTCAAAGGCAGAACGCGGCCGCTGCGTTGGCGGACGCCGCCAACCCACTTGCGGGCGAAACCGCGGGCGGCGGAAGCGGAATTGCTTGCCGCCAATGGCTCATTTTTCCAACGCCTGTCCGCAATCCATTGACTCTATTTGACTTTTACCGCACTAGGCCGACGCCGCGCGCCAGACCGTAAGTCGGCTTTCCCCCTGCGGGGCGGTGGCAAACTGTCCACAGCTTATTTCGTTCCATGAGCCGCCGTAGATGCTGTTGCCCTCTTGGCGCGGCGGCCCCAAATGCGTGCCAAATAGGGTGCCATGACCAGGCCCGATCCATACCGCGAACGCGCGCGCGAGCTGTGCCTCGCCGCCGGCGTCGATCCCGACAGCCGGGTCGGCGAAGGCCGCGGCATGCCGGCGTGGTGCCTCTATCGCGACGCCGCGCGCAAGGAGCAGCTGGCGCGCGAGGCCGCGGGCGCGGCGGCTGACATCGCGTCGCTGCGCCCGCAGGCGCTGCAGTTTCAGAACAGCCCGCTGAAAATCTTCGGCACCCACGACGCGGCGACCGTCGCGCAGATGAAGAACTGCATGGCGGTCGGCAATGTCGTCGCCGGGGTGGTCTGCGCCGACGGCCATCTCGGCTACGCCCAGCCGGTCGGCGGTGTCATCGCCTATGAGGGCCAGATCAGCATTTCCGGCGTCGGCTTCGACATCGGCTGCGGCAACATGGCGGCGCGGCTCGACACCCCGTTCGCCGCGATTAAGGACAAGGTCGGCGACATCATCGGCGACGTGTCGCGCGTGATCTCGTTCGGCATCGGGCGGAGCAACAACGAGCGCGCCGAGCACGCGCTGTTCGACGATGCCGAGGCGTGGCGCGAATCCGACATGGCGGCGTACCGGCCGAAGGCGGCAGCGCAGCTCGGCACCGTCGGCTCCGGCAACCATTACGTCGACCTGATGCGCGACGAGGATGGCTTGGTTTGGATCGGCGTGCATTTCGGCAGCCGCGGCCTCGGCCACACCAGCGCCACGCGCTACCTCAAAGCCGCCGGCGGCACGGACGGCATGAACGTGCCGCCTGCTCTGGTCGACGAGGATTCCGAGCTCGGCCGCCGCTATATCGCCGCCATGGAGCTTGCCGGCCGCTACGCCTATGCCGGCCGCGAGTGGGTGGTCGAGCGCGTGCGCCAGATCATCGGCGGCGCGGTCACCGAGACCGTGCATAACCATCACAACTACGCCTGGCGCGAGATGCACAATGGCAAAAACCTCTGGGTCGTGCGCAAGGGCGCGACGCCGGCGTTCCCGGGCCAGCGCGGCTTTGTCGGCGGCTCGATGGGCGACCACGCGGTGATCATCGAGGGCGTCGACAGCGCGGCGGCGCGCGCCTCACTTTATTCGACGGTGCATGGCGCCGGCCGGCTGTTCGGCCGCAAGGAGGCCAAGCGGCGCTTCAAGCGCGAGCAGATGGACGCCTGGCTGCGCGACCGCGGCGTCGCTCTGGTCGGCGCCGATCTCGACGAGAGCCCGATGGCATACCGGCGGCTGCCGGAAGTCATCGCCGAGCACGCCGGCACCATAAAGGTGCTGCACACCTTGCGGCCGTTCGCCGTGGCGATGGCCGGCGCCGGCGAGTTTGATCCGTTCAAGGATTGAGCTTCAAAAAACCGGCGCGCGGGACGGCCGATAGCTAAAAATCAGGCCTTTTCGCTAACAAACGAACTCGCTGTGTCGGAAATGACACATGCTCAGCAATTATTACGCTAGGTTATAATCGGATGCTATACACGCATTGCTTTAGATTCTAGGGTCCGCACGCTTCTATGGGCGCGAGGGGGCGTCTATGAGGGGTTTGCGTGGTTGCGTGAGCTGGGCCTTGGGCTCGGCGATGGTCGCGGCGTGCCGAAAACTCAGCGCACTCGCATTGGCATTAAATGTCATCGATCTACGGTCGATGAGATTTCGCCATTGGCCGATCCGCACGCCTTCGCTCACAGGGCTTTTAGTTGCGCTGGCATTGTGCGGTTGCTCGGCGTCAAGAGTCATTGATCTCTACACCGCCGACTACAGAGACACGACGGCAACAGCGGGAGATTCGCAGCTCTTGCTCAATATTCTTCGCGCCAAGGACGGCCTTCCAATCCATTTCTACGACCTTTCGATCATACACGGCTCACTGCAGTGGACCGCCGGTGCCATAGGGACCATTCCCTTTCCGCTCAATAACTCGTTGACGGCCCCCGCAATAGCGCCGGCTGTTGCGACGCAAACAACTCCGACCTTTGATATCGGCACCTCGGATACACAGGACTTCACCAGGGGCATTCTCTCGCCGCTTGATCCGCTGGTCGTGAAGGCGCTCTTCGATCAAGGGGTTGATCCCCGGATCATGATGCTGTTGTTTTTTTCTGAGTACCGCTTCCCCAGGAATGGAGAAGCCCTGCTAAGCACGATAAAATGCGATCCATCGAATCCCAGCAAGCATGGTGAGTTTGGGTGCCATAATCGAGAAGTCCTGCTAAACACGATGGCATGCGATCCATCGACTCGCGGCCAGTATCCTGAGATCGGGTGCTACTATCAAGTTTATGACTACCTGGACCTGATCAATGACCGCCTAGACGCCGCGAGCCGCAAAGCAGGAGTAAGCGCGTCTTTTCAAGCGAAGATACAAGCCAATATTTATTCTGTGCTGCGACCGGTCGGCAGGCCTCTCACCGGGGCTTGGACTCTCGCCAACTTTGGCGACTTGAGGCAATTGGATACTACCAAGTATCGGGTGATGAACAATCA
>JASHWN010000171.1 GCA_030044035.1 Xanthobacteraceae bacterium | reverse complement strand
CAACGGCTCTTATTGCTGGCTCATATCCGTCACCCTGAGGTGCGAGCGAAGCGAGCCTCGAAGGGCGACGGCCCGTGAGTCCTCGGCCGTATCCTTCGAGGGCCGCTTCGCGGCCACCTCAGGATGACGGTCAACATTAATTGCGCTTGGTATCATCCTTGCGCGGGAATGCGCGGAAAGGTGCGTCTACTGGGCGGCCGCCGCGCGCCGGCACGCTTCCCATAAACGCGCGGCGGAGGCCGGCATGTCGAGATGGGCGCCGGCGCCGTTCGGGATCGCATCGGCCACCGCGTTCATGACCGCCGCGATGGCCGCGGTGGTGCCGGCTTCGCCGACGCCTTTGACGCCGAGCGGATTGGTGGTCGCCGGCGAGTTGTGCAGCGCGTCGCGCAGCGGCGGCACGTCGTCGGCGCGCGGCAGCGCGTAATCCATCAGCGAGCCGGTGACGAGCTGGCCGCTGTCGGCGTCGTACACGGTGCGCTCCATCAGCGCCTGGCCCAAGCCGGCGACCACTGCGCCGTGGAATTGGCCTTCGACGATCTTCGGCTCGAGCGCGCGGCCGCAATCGTCGACCGCCGAATAGTTGGCGATCGTCATTGCTCCGGTCTGCGGATCGATCTCGACCTCGGCGATATGCACGCCGTTGGGAAAGGTCTGCTCGGTCTGGGTCGTGGTCTTGGTGTCGAGGTCTTCCGCAATCTCGCCGCGCTTCTTCAGCGCGGCAGCGTGTGAAGCGACCTCGAACAGCGACACGCGGCGATCGGTGCCGACCACCTCGAAATGCCCGGCGTTGAAAGCGACGTCGGCCTCGCCGGTTTCCAGCATGGCCGCGGCGATCGGCTTGCCCTTTTGGAGGATCGTGTCGATCGCCTTGACCACCGAATGGCTCACCGTCATGCCCGAGCGCGATCCGACCGACGCATAGCCGGGCAGCTCCAGCGACGAATCGCCGTGGCGATGCGGAATCTTGTCCGGCGCAATGCCGAGCCGTTCGCCGATGAGCCGCGAGAACACGGTGGCGTGGCCCTGGCCGGTGTTCTGCACGTTGAGGCTAAAGAGCAAGGTGCCGTTGCCGGGGAACGACAGCAGCGCGGTTTCGGTCGGCGCGCCGCCGGAATGCTCGAGCGCGCAGCAGATGCCGAAGCCGCGATATTGTCCGCGCTTTTTCGCGTCGCGGCGGCGCTGCTTGAAGCCGTCGTAGTCGGCGAGCGCCAGCGCCTGGTCGAGGATCGGCGCGAAGTCGCCGCTGTCGTAGGTGGTGCCGACCGGAGTCTTATACGGCATCTGCGATTTTTTGATCAGATTGCGCCGGCGCAGCTTTATCGGATCGATGC
The DNA here is from genome assembly GCA_030044035.1 of Xanthobacteraceae bacterium. GTDB lineage: Bacteria > Pseudomonadota > Alphaproteobacteria > Rhizobiales > Xanthobacteraceae > BOG-931. Next base: position 5,755 of record JASHWN010000171.1, on the reverse strand, counting down.
CGGACACGCGCGCCGCCTCGTCGACCACGCGTTCGAGCGCGTAGCTCGCTTCCGGCCGGCCGGCGCCGCGATAGGGTGCGGTCGGCAGCGTGTTGCTGAAGGCGCATTTGACGCCGATGTCGATGTGCCTGATGTCGTACATGCCGGGCAGGCAGCGCGAGAAGCTCAAGGTCGGGATCGCGGCGCCGATCGAGCCCAGATAGGCGCCGACATTGCCGACATTGCGGACGCGGAGCGCGAGGAATTTGCCCTTGTCGTCGAGCGCCAGCTCGACCTCCGAATAGGTGTCGCGCGCCTGGTTGTCGCTGACGAACGCCTCGGAGCGCGTCGACATCCAGTGGATCGGCCGGCCGAATTTCTTGGCGCCGACCAGAAGCGCGATGTTTTCAGGGTAGGCGCCGGTCTTCAGCCCGAAGGCGCCGCCGACGTCCTCGGTGACGACGCGTAAGCGTTCCTTCGGCAGGTTCATGATGGCGAGGATGTTTTCGCGCAAGGTGCCGGCGCTCTGCGAGCACGCGCGCATCGTGTAGGCGTCGGTCGCCGGATCGTAGCTGGCGGTGGCGCCGCGCGGCTCCATCGAGTTGATCACCATGCGCTGGCTCATCACCGCGATTTTGGCGACGTGTTTGGCGGCGGCGAAGATCGCCGCGACCTCGCGCGCGTTGGCGTCCGCATCGGCGGCCGGACCCGGCCAGTCGACGGCGAGATTGCCGGGCGCCTGCGGCCACAATTGCGGCGCGCCGTCGCGCAGCGCTTCGCGGGCATCGACGACAGCCGTCAGCTGCTCGTATTCGACGGTAACGAGCTCGGCGGCGTCCTGCGCGGCCGCCGCAGTCTCCGCCACCACCATGGCGACCGGCTCGCCGACATGCATGACGCGCTCGGACGCCAGCGCCGGCCGGAACGGCATGACCAGCGCCTTGCCGCCGCGGCCCGGCAGCGGCGGATGCCGGCCGATGCTGCCGACGCCGGACAAATCCTTGCCGGTGAGCACGCCGACCACGCCGGGCGCCTTGCTCGCCGCCTCGACATCGACGCCGACGATGCGGGCAAACGCGTGCGGCGAGCGCACGAAGTAGGCGTAAGCCTGGTTCGGCAGCGGCGCATCGGCGATGTAACGGCCGTGCCCGCGCACCAGCGGATCGTCCTCGACGCGGCCGTGGAAATCGGTGCGATGGGTCTCGGAATGGGTCGTGGCGTCCATTGTCGGTCCTGAAAATGTCGCGGGCGGGTAGCGCCGGCCTTTATAGCGAAAACGGCGCGCCGCTAAAGAGGGCCGCAAACATGAGCGACAGGGTAGGTTGTGATACCGACAACCGCAATCGATCTGGTGAACGCTTGTGACGGCAGCCCTGCTTCTGTTCGCCGGCTGCACCGGAGTTCGCCCGCATTGAGATCGCGTACATATTCTTGTGACGGATGTATGCGAATGGCCGTTCAACCGGCAAGAACCATCGGTTGTCCTTTAGGCGTCGGACCCGCGGCGCTAGGTCGCTGCGACCGGGCAACGGGACGGTTTGAACGGCGCCAACCGATAGGCTTCAATCGCGCCATCGATATTGGCGCGGCGTTCACTAAGGGAGGGGAGCAGTGAACAGTGCATTGGTGTCAGGGCAGCAAGCCAAGGGCGCACCGGCTACAGCAAATCGTCGAGGGCTGAAAAAGGACGCGCTGTCTTTCGTCTCCAATATCGTCATCGGCATCGCCTCCACGGCACCGGCCTACTCGCTTGCGGCGGCGCTTGGCTCGATCGTCATGGTGGTCAAGTTCAACGTGCCGGCGATTCTGATAGCGGCCTATGTGCCGATGCTGTTCATCGCCGCGGCGTACTATCATCTCAACCGCGCCGATCCCGATTGCGGCACGAGCTTCTCCTGGGTCACGCGGGCCATGGGCCCGTACTGCGGCTGGATGGCGGGATGGGCGATCATCGCCACCGATATTCTGGTCATGCCCGGCCTGGCGCAGGTTGCCGCGCTCTATTCGTTCCGCTTCTTCGGCATCGATGCGCCGGGCGCCACGACCCAAGCCGTCGTCGGCGTCGGCTATATCGCGCTCATGACCGCGTTCTGTTACCTCGGCATTGAGCTTTCCGCGCGCACGCAGAAGCTGTTGCTCGCCGCCGAAATCGTCCTGCTCGCGATCTTCGCCGCCGTTGCGCTGCTCAAGGTCTATGGCACGGCGCCGCCTGGCGGATCGACACACATCGCGCCCGGCTGGTTCAACCCCTTCGCGGTGAGCGATTTCGGCGCGTTCGCGCAGGCCATGTTGATCGCCGTGTTCATCTATTGGGGCTGGGATTGCGGCACATCGGTCAACGAAGAAACGGAAAATCCGAGGACGGCGCCGGCTCGCGCGGTCCTGGTTTCGACCCTGTTTTTGCTTGCGCTGTACCTGCTGGTCGCGGTTGCCGCCGTCGCGTTCGCCGAGCCGGGACTGGAAAAGAACAGCGGCGACAATTTTCTCGCGCCGCTGGCCAACTCGGTGCTGGGCTTTTGGCCCGCACAGCTGTTGATTCTGTCCGTCGTAACCTCGGCGATCGCCTCGACGTTGACGACAATACTGCCGACGGCGCGCACCGTCGTCTCGATGGCGCATGCCGGCGCGCTGCCGAAGCAGTTCGGCGAAATTCACCCGCGCTTCATGACGCCGGGCTTTGCGACGCTGGTGATGGGCGCGTTTTCGATTCTCTGGTATATCGTGCTGTGCTACATCCCCAATACCGATATTCTCGCCGATTCCGTGACAGCTACCGCGTTTGGCATCGCGTTTTATTACGCGCTGACCGGATTCGCGTGCGCCGTCTACTATCGGCGCGAACTGCGCAAGAGCGCCAAGAATTTCATTTTCATCGGCGTCGTGCCGGCCCTGGGCGGTCTCATTATGATGGCGCTGTTCGTCATGGCCTGCCAAAGCTACGTCAAGCCGGATCAGGACTCGACCGCGATCTGCGGCGTCGGGCCGGCGCTGGTGTTCGGCGTCGGATGCTTGGGGCTGGGTGTGATCTTGATGATCTTGGCACGGATTTGGCTTCCGGACTTCTTTCAGCGCAAGCCCGAGGTCGTCGACTTGAGCCAGATGAGTTCGTAGGTCGTCGCCACGTCGCCGGAGCGCATGCCGATGGCAATAGTGCAAAAATTTCCGACTCAGGGCGCGCGGATCGAGCCGCTGTTTTCCCACAGCATGGCGTTCGACAGCTTCTACGACCTGTATGCGGCGATGTTTCCGCTGGTCGACGAGCGCGAGCCGAAAGAAGAGTTTTTCCGAATCCTTGCGTTCAACGAAAACCTCAAGATCCAGCAAGACTATGGTCCATACCGCGAGATAGTTGCCGCGGTGCGGCCCTGGGATGGCGGCCCCGTTGTCGGCGGTCACGTTTTTGGCGTGACATCCAGCGCGGCACACCTCCAGGCCGGCATTCCGGCCTCGGTGCAAGGCATCTACACCTTTCTGCACGAGTGCTATCGCGGCCTGGTGCCGATGCGCGATTTTATCGCCTTTGCCCAGGAAACCGCCTGCAGCACGTTCGGCCAGGCCAACCCGCGAAAGGCGGTGATCTTCTTCGAGGTCAACAATCCGCTGCGGATGACGGCCGACGAAATCGCCGCCGACACGAAATCTTCAGGGCTGCATCCCGCCCGGCGTTACATGTTTTGGTTCCGATCCGGCTTTCGGCCGCTTGACATGCAATACGTCCAGCCGCGCCTGCGCGACGCCGCCCAGCCGGTTCGTTATCTCGATCTTTTCTGCAGCAGAACCGCTGCCATGACAATTCCCGCCGCCGTCGTTCTGAGCCATCTGCATGCCTTCTGCTCGATCTCCGTCTTGAAGAACCAGAACGCCAGCGGCGACAGCGATTTCGCCGCCATGGAAAGCTGGCTCAAGGGTCGTGACTCCGTTGCATTGCTCGGACTCCGCAGCGACCGGCTTCAGACCATCGCCAAGCTCGAACGCGACCTTAGAGGGAACGATCGTGACCTCCGCCATCGGCACGCGCGTCCGTAACTGGAGCTCCACGTTTCGGGTACAAATCCGAGCCCGGATATCGAGCGCCGGACGACGAATCGGTGATTGGATTTCGGGCGCCTCGGAATGGGTGTACGACGCGGTCTTAAGCGCCTTTGGACGGCTCTATCGCCCGCTCTATTGGTATCGCGATCACTACGAGCATTTCGAGCCTCTGATCATATTCGTCGAGCTTGTGCTGATCTTCTACGGCTTGGAGGTTACATACCAGCAAGAAATTGTTCCGCTGGACGTTCACGTCAAGGATTTGACCGATTGGAGCTTCTACCGGCATTTCTTCAACCTGGGCCATTCCAAAGACTTGGGCGACTTCTGTATCTTTCTGGTGCTCTTCATCAGCGGCACCAGCCGTCTGCTTATCGCCGCACGCGGCCATTCCCTCGGATATGCCTACAGAGAGATTGGCCGGCTCTTGCACGGCACACTGGATATCGATGACGTTTATGCGCGCGTCAGACGAGCGCCATGGGGCTCTTCGCCTGCCGGGAAAAACGACGCCAAGGCTTTGGCGAACTATGCCGCTACAATTGCCAACAGGACCAGCGCCCTATTGTCGTTGCGCACCTATCATTTGCGCGACACGCAATGGCTGACGCGCGATCACGATTCGCTACTTGATTGGTTCACGACTTTCCCCGCCGCGTTGTGGCGACTGGTGCCCGACGACAAGTCCGACGAAGCAGAGCCGCCAATCGCGGTGAACGACAGTGGCGGCTATTACAGCGTCGTCGTGCCGACCACGGCCGCGTCGGCGAAACACATCTGCCGGGGTCAGAAAGCCACCGACCTCGCAGAGGTTGACCCTAAGATCGCCGATGCGTTCGGCAAGCAGCCGATCGACGTCTCTGCTTTGAACGCCGTGGAATTTCTGGCCTATGTGCAGCTGCATGTGCCGCGTTATCGGCGGGAACGGCTCGCCGACGAGCTGCTGTTTGCCACCAGCATTCAGCATATTGTTTTTCTGCTGCATGGCATCTTTGGTGCCGCCGGCGACTTTCGGGCGAAGTGGAATTTCGTGATTTTTTGCGAGGCGGCGAATTCGCGTCATGGCCGGGTCCTGGAGCGCTTCGGATTTGTCGGGCTGGAGGGGAGAGCTCACGAGAGATCCGAAGAACCGACCGGGCCGGGCAAGAGTTACGCCGGGTTTCCGTTGTTCGAGCTCAGGGTGATGAGCGGACAACCGTGCCCCGATCCGAAAAATCCAAAGGGCGAGATATCCAAAGCGTATGCGGAGAAGTTCGTTCGCTTCCTCGAAGACCTCACCGTCATCTATCGGGACCGAACCGAAGATACGGCGAGCTGACTTCAGGGCACGTAATCCCGGTGTGCGCCTGGTCCCGCATCGATGATCATGATTCGCAAAAACCGCTGCATTGGCAAGAATCGCCGCCTTAGACACTCCGCCTGAGACCGGCGATAAAGATAATAGCTCAATAGAATCAGGGTTCTGTGCGCCGTATCGAGACTATCCTTGACAATCGTCCCTGGTTTGAATAGAGCGGAACAAATTCTCGCTCATCAAGGACGCCGCGCGGACGGCATGCCGGGCGGTAGGAGCGAGTGCGGTGCCTGCGCGCAGGCTTGCCCCCTGCGCCCGGGCGGCTCCGGGCATCACGCGCTCCGGTACTACGGCCGGAGTGAGGGGTGCTGCCTCTGGACTGGGACAGGAAGGGGCGGGTAACGCCCGCCCGGCGAAGACCTCGAAGTCCGCGTCCCAGGAAGCCTGGCC
>JASHWN010000170.1 GCA_030044035.1 Xanthobacteraceae bacterium | reverse complement strand
GCCGATGCCCTTCGTGCGGCAGGCGGCGGATGCGTTGCTTGGCTTCGTGCTCGGGATGGCGGCGTTCGCGCTCGGCGACGCGAAGGTGGACGTGGTGCAGCAGGGCAACGCGGCCGTGTCCGCGCGCGGCGACCTGCGGCGGCGGCTTCTTTTGCGGCAGCGCTTCGTGCTGCTCAGCCTCGGCTTTGCGCGCCTCGCGTTCGGCCTGGGCTTGCTGCTCCGCTTGCGCCTTCTGCGCCGCTTGCGCCTCTTGCTGCGCGCGTTCGAGGTCGGCGAATGTCGGCAGTTCGCGGCAGGGCAAGCGCCGCACGAAGTGCAGGGACGCGTCATCCACCGGTATCTTGCGCCACTCTTCGGCTGAGTGGCCGGTGACGTTGAGCACGTAGCCGCGGGTTTCCCGCGGCAGCGTGCGGCCATGCTCCAGCCAATCGACGACGCGGCCGGCGCCGGCATTGTAGGCGGCGGCGACGTAGCCGAGATTGCGGAACTGATCGCGCAGCGTGCGCAGCAGCCGCGCCGAAGCCGGCAGCGCCTGCAGCGGATCGAACGGATCTTGCAGGCCGTTCTTGGCGGCGACTTGCGGCATGAACTGCGCGATGCCGAGCGCGCCCTTCGGGCTGACCGCGTCGTCGCGCAGCCGGCTCTCCTGCCAGATCAGATTGGCGAAGAACGCCACCGGCAGATCGTTGTCTTCCGCCGCGGTGAGCAGCGCGTTGCACAGGTCCGGCAGCGAAACCTGCGGCGTCGGATTGTTGTTGCTTGCCGGCGCCGGTGGATTGTTGGCGTCCGGATTGGACGCAGCCGGCGCGTTGGCATCCGGATTGAGAAGGTCCGGATTGAGTTCCGTGTTCGACGGCAACGGCACGGGCGACGCCGGCTTCGGATTCGCCAGCGACTGATCGTCCATGGTCTCGGCCGATGCCGGGATCAGCATCGGCTCGCGGTCGCCGCGCCCGGTCGCGGATTCGATTTCGACGAGCGACCTGAACGAGCCTGCTCGATCGGTTGGCAACAAGCCGTGATGCAGTTGCGAATATTCGGGCTCCGGCGCCGCGCTCGAAATAGCGAGCAACAGCAGGAGTAAAGCGAGCATCGGCCGCATGCGGCTCCTCACGAATCGTGCGCGCGGCCCCGCGCAGGCCGCGCGTCGGCGTTGACGGATTGGGAGATTGACCCCTCGTTAACCGCGCCTCATGGCGGCCCAACGGGGCGGCTTTTTGAGCGTTTTGTGCATCATTTGCGACAAATTGCGGCGCGTTCCGGCGCGCGGGAACTTAAAAGCGCCTTGCCACGCGCCTGGCGAAAGACGATAGTTTCAAGTGCGACTAATTGCCTGCCGCTGCGGCTGCATCGCGCGATCGATGTTTCATGCCGCGCAAACGCAGCGCTCGCGCCAGTGGCCGCAAGCGGCCTATCCGAAGCGCCGTAATCGCTCTGCGAGGTTCTCAATGACGCACCCGACCAAAACGGAGAGCAAAGCGCGACACAACACCACGGAACTCGACGCGAGTTCCGGCGGCGATGCGAACCGGCTCACCTACCAGAGCGGCTTCGGCAACCATTTCGCCACGGAGGCGGTGCCCGGCGCGCTGCCGATCGGCCGCAACTCGCCGCAACGGCCGCCGCACGGCCTTTATGCCGAGGTGATTTCCGGAACTTCATTCACCACGGCGCGCGCCGAGAACCGCCGCACCTGGACTTATCGCATCCAGCCGTCGGTGGTGCACCGGCCCTATGCGCGCGCGGAGAACGGGCTCGTGCGCAGCGCGCCTTTCAACGACGTCGAGGCGACGCCGACGCAATTGCGCTGGAGCCCGATTCCGATTCCGCGCGCGCCGACCGATTGGCTCGCCGGCATCGTCACGCTCGGCGGCAACGGCGACGTCGCCTCCCAGGTCGGCATGGCGGTCCACCTCTACGCCGCCAATCGTTCGATGACCGAGCGCTACTTCTACGATGCCGACGGCGAACTCCTTATCGTGCCGCAGCAGGGCCGCGCCCGCTTCGTCACCGAGCTTGGCGTCATCGCCGCCGCGCCGGGCGAGATCGTGGTGATCCCGCGCGGCTTGCGCTTTCGCGTCGAGCTGCCGGACGGTCCGTCGCGCGGCTACATCTGCGAAAACTACGGCGCCATGCTGCGCCTGCCCGAGCTCGGCCCGCTCGGCTCCAACGGGCTCGCCAATCCGCGCGACTTTCTTAGCCCCGTCGCCGCCTATGAGGATCGCGCCGCGCCGTGCGAAATGGTCGCCAAATTCCAGGGCAATCTGTGGTCGGCGGCGATGGATCATTCGCCGCTCAATGTCGTCGCTTGGCACGGCAATCTCGCGCCCTACAAGTACGACCTCGCCCGCTTCATGGTGGTCGGCACGGTAAGCTTCGATCATGCCGATCCGTCGATCTACAGCGTACTGACCGCGCCGTCCGACCTGCCCGGCACCGCCAATATCGATTTCGTCATCTTCCCGCCGCGCTGGCTGGTGGCCGAGGATACGTTCCGGCCGCCGTGGTATCACCGCAACGTCATGACCGAATTCATGGGCCTGTTGCACGGCATCTACGACGCCAAAGCCGAAGGTTTTCTGCCGGGCGGCGCCAGCCTGCACAATTGCATGTCGGCGCACGGCCCCGACGCCGAGACCTGGCGCCGCGCCACCTCCGCTGCGCTTGCGCCGCACAAGATCGACGACACCATGGCGTTCATGTTCGAAAGCCGCTTCGCCATGCGGCTCACGCGCTACGCCGTCGAATCATCCGAGCTGCAGCACGATTACTTCGAGGGCTGGCAGGGCCTGGAGCGGCATTTCTCCGGCGGGTCGTAAGCTTTAAAGTACGGCAGCATTTATGAATTCGCTAGCGTTTCCCGGGCGCAGCGCAGCACGGAGCAAAGCGGAGTGGTGCGCTGCAGACCCGGGATCGTAACAAGCTTGAGTCTGCGAAGGTCCCGGATCAGCGGTGCACCGCTTCGCGCTGCACCGCATCCGGGAAAAGTCATGAGGGATTCGATCAGCTGAAATCGGGATGGCAACAGATAACCGAGGCTCATCCGCAACCATGGAACAAACCACGCGCGAGCGCCTTACCGAGGCGGCGCGCGCCTGCCGCGTTCTCGACATGGAAGGCCACGGCGACATGACGCTCGGCCATCTGTCGGTGCGCGCCGAAAACGGCGCCGGCTTTTGGCTCAAGCGCAATCGCATCGGGCTCGGCGAAGTTTTGGGGCCGGACGACTTCGTGCTGCTCGATTGGGACGGCACGCAGCTTGCCGGCGACGGCGGCCGCCATGCCGAGTGGCCGATTCATTCCGAGATTTTTCGCAGCCGTCCTGACGTCAACGTCGTGGTGCATTCGCACCCGCTCCACGCCAGCATCTTTTCCGCCGCCGCCGAGCCACTCGAGCCCTACACGCTCGACGCCGATTATTTCGTCGACGTGCCGCGGCATGACGCTGAGGTGGCGCTGATCGTGCAAAAGCACGAAGGCGCGGCGCTGGCGCGCGCGCTCGGCCAAAACTTCGCGGTGTTCGTCGCCAATCACGGCGTGACGTTCTGCGGCACGACGATCGAGCACGCGGTCTGCGTCGGCATCTTTCTCGAAAAAGCCTGCCGCGCGCACCTGATTGGCAGCGCCGCCGGCGTGCGCGCTACGATGCCCGACCGCGCGGTGCGCGAACGCCGCCACAGCGAGATCATGACGCCGGTGCACTGGGAGCATTGCTGGCGCTATTTCTGCCGCAAGCTCGACGCCCGCAGCGGGCGCAATGGCGCCGGCGCGGTGTTCGGCTGAGCGCGGCGCGACCATGAACGACATGGCCGCAGCGCCAAGCACCCAAGCCGTGGCGCAAAGCCGCGCGCCTTACATCGGCAAGCCGCTGCGGCGGCGCGAGGACGCGCGCTTTCTCCGCGGCGCCGGCCGCTTCGTCGACGACGTGGCGTTGCCCGGCACTGCGTGGTGCGCGTTCGTGCGCAGCCCACACGCCCATGCGCGCATTCGCGCCATTCGTCTCGATGCCGCCAAGAGCATGCCGGGCGTGCTGCTGACGCTGACCGCCGACGACTGGCAGCGCGCCGGTCATGGCGAACTGACCGTGGTGCATCCGATGCCGTTTTCCGACGGCCGGCCGATGAACGGCGCGCCGCGTCCGGCTTTCGCGCGCGACAAGGTGCGGCACGTCGGCGATGTCGTGGCCGCGGTGATCGGCGAAAGCCGATTTGCGGCGGAAGCGGCCGCCGAGGCTGTGATCGTCGATTACGAGGTGCTGCCAGCAGTCTGCGATCTGCGCGCCGCAATCGCGCCCGGCGCCCCGCTGCTGCACGAGCAATTCGGCAGCAATATCGTGTTCGAAATCGAGTGCGGCGACCGCCACAAGACCGAAGCGGCGCTGGCGGCGGCCAAAAAGGTTGTCGAACTACAGCTGCGCAATTCGCGCCTCGCCGCCAATCCGCTCGAGCCGCGTGCCTACCTGTGCGATTACGATGCGGCAGCCGACCGCTATACGCTCTATGCAACCTCGCAACAGCCGCATTACCTGCGGCGCTGGTTGTCGCTCTACACGCTGCACATTCCAGAACATAAAATCCGCGTGGTCTCGCCCGATGTCGGCGGCGGGTTCGGCGTCAAGGGCAATTTCGCCGTCGAGGTCTCCACCATCGTGTGGGCGGCGCAGCTGTTGCGCCGCCCGGTCAAATGGGTGGCGACGCGCAGCGAAACGTTCCTGTCGGATGCGCAAGCGCGCGATCACGACAGCGTGGCGCGCATGGGCTTCGACGCCGACGGCCGCATCGTCGCCATGCAGGTCGACACTCTGGCGGCGCTCGGCGGCTATCTGAGCAATTTCGCGCCGAGCATTCCCGGCAATTCCTACCCGCAGACCATCACCGGCCTCTACCGCACGCCGCAGCTGCATTTGCGCGTGCGCGGCGTCTATACGAACACCGTGCCGGTCGACGCCTATCGCGGCTCCGGCCGGCCGGAAGCGGCCTGGATCAACGAGCGGCTGATCGAACGCGGCGCGCGCGAACTTGGGATCGATCCGGTCGCGATGCGCCGGCGCAATCTGATCGCGCGCGACGATTTTCCCTATCCGGCGCCGGGCGGCCGCACTTACGATTCCGGCGATCCGCCGGCGCTGCTCGACAAACTTCTGGCGCTGGCCGACTACCCGGCGCTGCGCCGCGAGCAACAAGAGCTGCGCCGCCTCGGCATCCTGATGGGCATCGGCCTGGCCTGTTTCATCGACAAAGCCGGCACCGGGCCGAGCGCCAATCTCGCCAAACGCGGCGGCCTGCACGGCGGCTTCGAGAGCGCCATCGTGCGCGTGCACAGCGACGGCAAGGTGACTGTGCTCGCCGGCTCGCACGCCCACGGCCAGGGCCACGACATCACCTTTGCGCAGATCGGCGCCGATCGGCTCGGGTTGACAATCGACGATATCGGCGTGGTCGAGGGCGACACCGACCGCATTCCATTCGGCAACGGCACCTGGGGCGCGCGCTCGACCTCGGTGGCCGGCACCGCGATTTTCCGCGCCTGCGACAAGATCGTGGAAAAGGCGCGCCGCCTCGCCGCCGAAGTTTTGGAATGCGCCGCTGACGACGTGGATTATGCCGACGGTCGCTTCCGCGTTCGCGGCACCGACC
>JASHWN010000169.1 GCA_030044035.1 Xanthobacteraceae bacterium | reverse complement strand
GGCGACGATATCGGCGACGTCGCGCGACAGGCTCGTTGTGGCGGCGACGCGGCGCAACGTCGCTTCCGCGCGCACGCGGCGATCGGCTTCGAGCGCGCGCCACGAACGGAACGCGCCCATGAGCCGCGCCGCGACCTGCGGGTTCTTGGCGTCGAGCGTGAGAACAATGTCGGCGACGAAATCGTAGCCGGCGCCATCGATCCTGTTGAACTGCGTCTGATTGCCCTGCGCGAACGCCCCGATCAGCGCCCGGATGCGGTTCGGATTGGCCATCGAAAACGCCGGATGCGAGGTCAGTGCGCGCACGCGGTCGAGTGTCGACGGTTCGGGAATGACGGCCTGCAGCGCCAACCATTTGTCGATGATCAGCGGATCATCGGCGTAGCGCCGGTAAAAATCCTCGAACGCCTCGGCGCGTTGCCGCCGATCATGCAGCGAGAGCGTCTCCAGCGCCGCTATGCGGTCGGTCATGTTGTCGGCGTTGCAGTATTGCGCGAACGCCCGCGCGATGGCTTCCTCGCGCCCGGTCATCGCTAAAAAGTCGAGGCTCGCATTTTTCAGCGCCCGCCGGCCGGCGCTCTGCGCATCGGGTCGATACGGGCCGGACGCGGTCATGCGCCAATACGTGTCGGTCAGCGTCGCGTCGTGCCGCTCGCCGATCGCGGCGCGCAAATTGCGCCGCGCCGCAAACACAGCGTCGGGATCGACGTCGCGGCCGATTTCACGCGCAATATCGGCTTCGCTCGGCGGCATCAGCATGAGGGCGATGAAGGCGGGTTCGAGCTTTTGATCGGCCATGATCGAACCCAGCGCGTCCATCAAACCTTGGTCCTGCCGCAGCGGCGCGCCGGCGCGGATCGCGGCCACGTTGCCGGTCAACAGCGCCATCGCCAAGGTCTGCACCGCTTGCCAGCGGTTGAAGGGATCGGGGTCGCGCGCCGCAAGAAAACGCAACTCGTCCGCCTCGAGCGGCAGCGACAGCTTGATTGGCGCGGAGAAGGCGCGATTGAGCGAAGCAACCGGCCGTTCCGCGACGCCGGTGAACAGGAACGATTGGCTCGGCTGCGTCAGTTCGAGCACGCCGCGCTCGAGCGGCCGGCCGTCAAGGAGGAGCGGCAGATCGGCGCCGCCCTTGCCGACCAGCCCGAGCGCGAGCGGGATCGTCATCGGCTCCTTGTGCGGCTGCCCGGGCGTCGGCGGAGTCTTCTGCACCACGTCGAGCCGGTAGGTCTTTGCGCGCGCATCGTAATACGGCGTGACCAAAACCTCCGGCGTACCGGCCTGCGAATACCAGCGCATGAACTGCGCAAAATCGCGGCCGCTGACGTCGGCGAAGCACTGCACGAACTGCTCGACAGTCGCGGCCTCGCCGTCATGGCGCTCGAAGTAAAGATCCATACCTTTGCGGAACGGCTCGGCGCCGAGCAGCGTCTTGATCATGCGCACCACCTCGGCGCCTTTTTCGTAAACCGTCGAGGTGTAGAAGTTGTTGATCTCGTGATAGAGCGTGGGCCGCACCGGATGCGCCAGCGGTCCCGCGTCCTCGACGAACTGGTGCGAGCGCAAGCCCCGCACGTCGCTGATGCGCTCGACGGCGCGCGAGCGCTGGTCGGCGGTGAATTCCTGGTCGCGGAAAACCGTCAAGCCTTCCTTCAGGCAGAGCTGAAACCAATCGCGGCAGGTGATGCGATCGCCAGTCCAGTTGTGAAAATATTCGTGCGCGATCACCGCCTCGATGCCGACGAAATCCGCGTCCGTCGCCGTCTCCGGCAACGCCAGCACGTATTTGTCATTGAAGATGTTGAGGCCCTTGTTCTCCATGGCGCCCATGTTGAACGCCGAGACCGCGACGATCATGAAAATATCGAGATCGTATTCGCGGCCAAAAACCTCCTCGTCCCAGCGCATGGCGCGCTTGAGGCTGTCCATGGCGTAGGCGCAGCGGCTCTCCTTGCCGGGTTCGACATAGATGTGCAGCGCCACCTTGCGGCCGGACCGCGTTGTGAAACTGTCCTCGACGCCCGCGAGCTTGCCGCCGACCAGCGCGAATAGATAGCTCGGCTTCTTGAACGGGTCGTGCCAGACTGCAAAATGCCGCGGCGTGCCGGGCACGTCGCCGTGCGCGACCGCATTGCCGTTGGCGAGCAGCACCGGCGCTTCGCTTTTGTCGGCTTCGATGCGCGTGGTGTAGACCGCCATCACGTCCGGCCGGTCGAGAAAATAGGTGATGCGGCGAAAGCCTTCGGCCTCGCACTGCGTGCAATAGGTCGCCCCGGCGCGGTAAAGCCCCATCAATCGGGTATTGCCGGTGGGGTCGATCACGGTCTCGATCTGCAGCTCGAACGGCCGGTGCGGCGGCTGTGCGATGGTGAGCCGGTCCGGCGTGGCGACGAAGTCCTCGGCTGGCAGCGGCTTGCCGTCGAGCAGAAGACTGACGAGCTTGAGCTCTTCGCCATCGAGCACCAGCGGCGCCGGCGCGCTTGCCGCATTGGGCCGGAGCTTCAGCTTGGCGCGCACGCGCGTGGCGTTGGGATCGAGCGAGACATCGAGATCGACGGTATCGATCAGCCAATCGGGCGGGCGGTAATCCTCGAGGCGGACGGGGCGGTGCTCTTCGGTGCGCATGGCCGGCTTGATGTAGAAGTTTTGGTGGCTAATTGAAAGCGCAGGGCCTATTGAGCTCGGTTACGTTGGTATCCTGGCATGTCCGTCATGTCCGTCATGCGCGCCATGGTTCTCGACCGCCCCAGGATCCCGCTGGTGATGCGCGAGCGGCCGGTTCCGCAGCCGGGCGCGGGCGAAATCCTGGTCGAAATCGCGGCCTGCGGCGTCTGCCGCACCGATCTGCACGTGGTCGACGGCGAACTGCCGAATCCCAAGCTGCCGATCGTGCCAGGGCACGAGATCGTCGGCCACGTCGCCGCGATGGGCGCCGAGGTCATCGGCCTTACGCTGGGCGAACGCGTTGGCGTGCCGTGGCTCGGCGCAACCGACGGCGCGTGCCCGTATTGCCGTTCCGGCCGTGAGAATTTGTGCGACCACCCGGTGTTCACCGGCTATACGCGCGACGGTGGTTATGCAACGCACACAATAGCCGACGCGCGCTTTGCCTTTGCGCTTGGCGAACAGGGCGACGCTGCCCAAACCGCGCCGCTGCTCTGCGCCGGCCTGATCGGCTGGCGCAGCTACCGCATGGCCGGCGAGGGTGCGGCACTCGGGCTTTATGGCTTCGGCGCCGCCGCCCACATCCTGGCCCAAGTCGCAACGTGGCAGGGCCGGCGCGTCTTTGCCTTTACGCGGGCGGGCGACACGGCATCGCAGAATTTCGCCCGCTCGCTCGGCGCGGTCTGGGCCGGCGGTTCCGACCAGCTACCGCCCGAGCCGCTCGATGCGGCGATCATTTTTGCCCCGGTCGGCGCGCTGGTGCCTGCGGCGTTGCGCGCGGTGAAGAAGGGCGGCCGCGTGGTGTGCGGCGGCATCCACATGTCGGATATTCCGAGCTTTCCTTATGCAATATTGTGGGAAGAGCGGCAGCTCGTCTCGGTCGCTAATCTGACGCGCGCCGACGCGCGCGAGTTTTTGGCCGTCGCGCCGCGGGCAGGTATCAAGATTCAGGTGACGCGCTATCCATTGGCGGAGGCGAACGCCGCGCTCGACGATTTGCGCGCCGGCCGCTTCGAAGGCGCGGCGGCGCTTATTCCGTAAGTATCGCGCTGCCCTTGACGTCGCGACGGGCTGCCGCAGACTTTCGCCCGGCAGGTTTGTTTGGTCACACCGCGCACTCTGCGGCAGACTTGTCTGGCGATATTTGTTCGCTCAGAGATCGGCGAGCGGCCGCGCGCCGCTCGCGACTTGGTTGCGCCGACTACCAGTTAGCGCCGCAAACATACCAACCGGGTCCGTTGTAGCCGTCCGGATACCAGCAATACCAGAGGCCGCTCCAGAAATACCGATGGCCGTGAATCCAACCCGGCCGCCCAGCGAACCAATGGCCGTGATGATGTCCGCCGTGGCCGCCATGACCACCGTGGCCGCCGTGACCTGCGTGACCAGCATGACCACCGTGGCTGTGGCCGCCGTGGCCGCCATGGCCGCCATGACCACCGTGGCCGCCCTTCGCATATGCGGCGGTGCTGCTCATGCCCATCACCAAACCCGACACGCCCAACGCCACCAAAGAGCAAGCTCCGAGCATGGCGCCTGCTGCTAGAATCTGTGTCACGTATTGCCGTGATTTCCTCAGTACGTTTCCTGTCGTTAGTTCGTTTCCTGTCATTTGCGCTCTCTTTGATGCCGTATAAATTCTCAATCGCTCACGTTGACAATTTTCAAGCGTCTCAACCTACGGCCTGTCCGACCGCGAAGCAAGGCGGATTCGCTTCGGCGTCCGCTGTCATGAACCGCAAGCGGCGAATATGAATGGCAGATGAACGAAAGGATATCAGGTGCGTAACGATGGAGAGGCCGGAATTGCAAATCGCAGAATCTGTATTGCCGGCAATTTAGCGTCTCGACCTAGCGCATCGGCTCAGCGTGGCCGATGACGCGCTGGATGGTCGGGAAGCGTCGCCGCAAACCGCGCTCGACGGTGTCGACGAGATCGTGCACCGCGCGCACCGGCAGCGTCGGCTCGACACGGCAATGAAAGTTGACGATCTCGCCCTCGGCGGTCTCGCGCACGCGCACGTTATGGACTTCGCTCAAGCCGGCAATGTCCTTGGCGAGCGCGGCGAGCGCTTCGCTCACCTCGACGACGCGCGCCGCGGCAGCATCGCGGCCGGCGGTCACGTCGGCGGGCAGCGGCTCGATATGGGTCTCGACCTCGACCTGCGGGCCCAATTCGTCGCGCAAAGCCTCTTCCAGCCGGCTCGCGACGTCGTGCGCGGCGTTGAGCGGCATGGTGCCTTCCACTTCGAGGTCAAGCGAAACCGACAGCCGGCCGCCGATCGCCTGCACGGCGACGTGATGGACGGCGAGGCCGCGATTGCGCG
>JASHWN010000168.1 GCA_030044035.1 Xanthobacteraceae bacterium | reverse complement strand
AAAGTCTTCACGCGTGCCGACGCCGGCAGCCTTCACCGCCTCCAAGGCGTCCAGCACCGAACCGGGCCCAACCGGAAGACCGGCGGCGCGCAGCGCGCGGGCGAAATAGACGATGTTTTCGGCGAGCCGGCCTTGCTGCTCCTGGGTCGCCGGGTGTCCCTCACTCGTCATTGCCGGGCTCGACCCGGCAATCCATGCAGCCACGACGCAGCATGGATGCCCGAGTCAACGGGGTCCCCGCGACGCGGGCGTCGCGGGGTACCCGTCTCGGGCATGACGAAAAAGTGTTCCGAGTGGCAGGTGTGGCGCATGATTATTCCGCCGCGCGCAGCTCGGCTTTCACTTCGTCGAGCAGCTCCTTGACCTTGGAGCCTTCGAGCCGCGCGATGTCGTCCTGGTATTTGAGCAGCACGCCGAGCGTGTCGGAGACGGTTGCGGGATCGAGCGCGACCACGTCGAGCTCGGACAGTGCGCCGGCCCAATCCAGCGTTTCGGCGACGCCCAGCGCCTTGAACAGGTCTTGGTTACGCAGGCGCTGGACAAAACCGACGATCTGCTCGGACAGCTTTTTGCCGACGCCCGGCACTTTCTTGCGCACGATCGCAAGCTCGCGCTCAGCCGTCGGATAACCGACCCAATGGTAAAGGCAGCGGCGCTTGAGCGCGTCGTGCACTTCGCGGGTGCGATTCGAGGTGATGACGACGATCGGCGGCTGCGCGGCCTTGACCGTGCCGAGCTCGGGGACTGTCACCTGAAAGTCGGCCAAGACCTCGAGCAGGAAGGCTTCGAAGGCTTCGTCGGTGCGGTCGATCTCGTCGATCAGGAGGACCGGCGCGCCGGCGGTGTCCGGCTCGAGTGCCTGTAAGAGCGGCCGTTTGATCAAAAACCGCTCGGAAAACACGTCGTGCTCGAGCCGTTCGCGGTCGTGCTCGCCTTCGGCTTCGGCGACACGGATCGCGATCATTTGCGCCGCGTAATTCCATTCGTAGACGGCGGCGGCGACGTCGAGGCCCTCGTAGCATTGCAGCCGGATCAGGCGACGGCCCAAGGTCGACGACAAAACCTTGGCGATCTCGGTCTTGCCGACGCCGGCCTCGCCTTCAAGGAACAGCGGTCGGCCCATCCGCAGCGCCAGATAGAGCACAGTGCCGAGCGAGCGGTCGGCGAGATAATCGGCCTCGGAAAGCAGATCGACAGTGGCATCGATCGAGGCCGGCAGCGGGCGTGGGTTCGTCGTCTCTTTCACTGCAATTCGCGGTCGGCAGACCGCCCCTTTGAAAACGCGAAAACCTCTCCGGGCGGCCGGGCGGCCGGAGAGGTCGGCCCAGCCGGCGTCAGCCGGACAGTGGACCAGTCCCTTTAATGTAGCGTCTCGCGCGGCGCATCCCAACCCTGTTTCGCGGCGCCGCCGAGTGGCATTTTGCTCACTGTGGGGCAGGGTAGGAGGAGCCGATCATGAGCGCTCACGCACCGATCGAATATCGCGATGCCGGCACCGCCGTCCGCGCGGTATTCGACGACATCAAGCGCACGCGGGAAGTCGACGACGTGAACAACTTTTGGAAATACCTGGCGCATGATCCGGTGTCGCTCAAGCGCACCTGGGAAAGCGTCAAGGAGATCATGGCGCCGGGCGCGCTCGATGCGCTGACCAAGGAAATGATCTACCTCGCGGTCAGCGTCACCAATGGCTGCGGCTATTGCATCGCGAGCCACGGCGCGGCGGCGCGCAAGGCCGGCATGACCGACGAGATGTTCGGCGAGGTGATGGCCGTGGTCGGCATGGCGAACGAGACCAATCGGCTGGCCAACGGCTATCGGGTGCCGATCGATGTCGCTTTCGAGCGTTAGGGGCGCGAGCGGGCGCGCCGCGGCTCCCGGTTCGTTAATGGGACCTTAAGTGGCCGCGAGCGAGCCCACTCGCGGCTGGCGCTGCGTTCGGCCGTTCTTAAATTTTCGTTGTTCTCGCTCTCCTAGAGTGACGCGCAACGACTCGGCGCGCAGTCCGCTTGCGGCCGATCGCCGAAGGGGATTTGGCAAGGCCGATGGGGCAGGACGAGCACGGCGCCGAACCATGTGACCTGCCGCCGTCCGATGATGGCGGCGGTGCGGGCGCAGCGCCTCTAACCGCCGCCGACTTGCCGGACCGCGGTTTGCTCGACGAGGCGCGACAGGACGCGGCCGAGGCGCGGCGCGCCGTCGCGTTGCTCAATTCGATCATCGAACTGCTGCCGGTCGGCGTCACCGTGCAGGCCGAGGACGGCAGCATCATCCTCGCCAACCGCGAGGCCTCGGCGCTCACCGACGCGGCAGCGGCCGGCGCGGCAGGCGAACCGCGAGACGGCTCGACTTCGATCACGACGGCGGAGCGGCTCGTTCAATCGCCTGGCGCCGCAGCCGAGCGGACGCTGTTGGTCCGCGAACGACCGGTGCACGTTCTCGGCCGCTCGCTTAAGCTGTCCACCGCGCTCGATTTCACGGCGCGCAAAGCGGCCGAACGCGAACTGTCGCAGCGCGCCTATTTCGACGAGTTGACCGGCCTGCCGAACGACGCGTTTGCCAACGAACAGGTTCGGCAATTGCTGGCGACCGCCAGCCAATCCGGCCAATCCCGTTTCGCGCTGGCGTTTCTCGACATCGACAATTTCAAGCACGTCAACGATTACTACACGCATGCGGTCGGCGACCGACTCCTGATCAAGATCGCGCAGCGGATCGCGGCGCGGCTTCGCGCTTGCGACGTGCTTGCCCGAGTGAGCGGCGACGAGTTCCTGCTGGTGCTCAATCCGATCGAGGCTGACGACGATCTGGCAAAGCTGATCGAGGAGCTGCTGCACGAACTCAGGGAGCCGTTTCTGATCGAGGGCTATGAGATTCTTACCTCGGCCTCGATCGGAATAAGCGTTTATCCCGATCACGGCCTCAACTACGAAACGCTGAGGCGGGCCGCCGAAACCGCGATGTACCGCGTCAAGGAGGCGAGCAGAGGCGCTGCCGCGCTGTTCGATGCCGACATGGGGCGGGCGATGACGGCGCGCATGGCGCGCGAGCAGCGGCTGCGGCTTGCGGTGCGCGACGGCCTCGTCTGCTGCGCGTTCCAGCCCAAGGTCGACATCCGGACCCAGGACGTGGTCGGGGTCGAAGCGTTGGTCCGGTTGCGCGATGAGGACGGCGTCGTCCAACCGCCCGGCGAATTCATCGGGCTCGCCATCGAGCTCGGGCTGATCAACGATCTCACCTATCTGGCGCTCGCTGAAATCGTCAAATCGATCGAGCTACTCGACGACGCGTTCGGCGCCAACGCCACGATCAGCATCAACGTCGCGGCCAAACAGGCGAGCGACGCCAGATTCATGACCGGCTTCTGCGCGGAGCTGAAGGCAACCAATTGCGCCAGCCGTTTCATGGTCGAGGTGACGGAAGACGCGTTCCTGGCCAAGACCGCGTTTCAGACACGGTTTCTGCCGATGCTGCGCGAGGCCGGCGCGCGGGTTTCGATCGACGATTTCGGCACCGGCTATTCGTCGCTGGCGACGCTCGCCGACATCACCGCCGACGAAATCAAGATCGACCGCTCGTTCATCACCGACATCCATCAGCGACCGCGCAGCCAGAGCGTGCTCAAGACCATCGAGGCGCTGAGCGAGGCGCTGGGCATGACCATGATCGCCGAAGGGGTCGAAAGCTTCGAGGAAGTCGCCTACCTGCAGGCGGCAACGCGGATCAGATACGCGCAAGGCTTTTATTTCGCCAAGCCGATCTTTCTCGAGGAGCTGGCGCCGGCCCGGCGCATTGTTGGCGATGCCCGTTCCAGTGCCACCACGCGCCCTCGGCGGTCGCTGCGTGGCTGAACTACGGGCAGCCGAACTCGGGAGCGCGGTTCCTGCTCCGTCCTTAACCTTGGCTTAAGCGCCCAGGGCTGAAGCTATCGGTGGTTTTTCAGCAATTGCGGCGCGATGGGACCGTCGCGGCCGTAATTGCCACGCCTGGATTAACGGAATCTCCAGTCGAAGCCGCTAGATAACGCCCAGACGCGGATCGGCGGCAGTTCCGAAGGAGCTTCAGCTTGTTGACGAATATTGCCCAACCGGCGGGAACGGCGGCGCCGAAAGTCGAGCTCATCGGACGCATCATTTCGGTTAACGGCTCGCGCGCCGGCGTTGGCATTCCCGCCCAGTCGCCGCAGGGGCCGGAAGAAAAGCGCATCACGGTCGGCAAATTTCTCGGCGTCGCAGTCGACAAGACGCTGCTGGTCGGCCTCGTCACCGACGTGTCGATGCGCAGTGAAGCCGGCGCGCGCGACAACGACGCCGCGGTGGCGCAGCTCGACCTGATCGGCGAAATCCGTTCCAGCGACGCCGGCAGCGCCTACTTTCAGCGCGGCGTTACCTGCTATCCGGGCATGGGCGATCCGGTGGTCTTCATCGGTTCGCGCGAGCTGCGGCTGATCTTTCAAAGCTCCGGCTCCTGCATGATCGAGGTCGGCCGGCTGCACCAGGACGGCGGCATCCCGGCGGCGTTGGACGTCGACGAAATGTTGAGCAAGCACTTTGCCGTGCTCGGCACCACCGGCGTCGGCAAATCGAGCGCGATCACGCTTTTGCTGCAGCAGATCCTGGAGGCGCGGCCGGATCTGCGGGTGC
>JASHWN010000167.1 GCA_030044035.1 Xanthobacteraceae bacterium | reverse complement strand
CGGCCAATGGGTCGACAGCGCTTCGGGCGAGGTGCTGGAAGTCGAGGATCCGGCGCACCGCCGTCCGGTCGCCGTGGTGCCGCGCGGCCGCGCCGAGGATGTGGCGCGCGCGGTGCAGGCCGCCGCTGACGCCTTTCCGGCCTGGTCGCGCACCGTTCCGCGCGATCGCGGACGGCTGCTCGCGCGGATTGCCGACGCGCTCGAGGCGCGCCTGGAGGAACTGGCTCGCACCATTGCGCTTGAGACCGGCAACGCGCTGCGCACCCAGGCGCGGCCCGAGGCCAAGACGACGGTCGACATCCTGCGCTACTTCGGCGGCTTGGGCGGCGAACTCAAGGGCGAAACGATCCCGTTGGGCGAGCATGTGCTGAGCTACACGCGGCGCGAGCCGCTTGGCGTCGTCGGCGCCATTATTCCATGGAACGCGCCGGTGCTGCTTGCCGCGCTCAAGATCGGCCCCGCGCTTTGCGCCGGCAACACCATCGTCCTGAAAGCGGCCGAGGATGCGCCGCTCGGCGTGCTGCTGCTTGCCGAACTGTGCCAGGAGTTTTTGCCGGCCGGCGTGCTCAATGTGCTCACCGGGCTCGGCGAGGAGTGCGGCGCTCCGCTCGCCAACGACCCGACCGTAAGCAAGCTGTCCTTTACCGGCTCGACCGAGGTCGGCAAGCTGATCATGCGTGCCGCTTCCGACCGCATCGTGCCGGTTTCGCTTGAGCTCGGCGGCAAGAGCCCCTCGATCGTCTTTCCCGACGCCAACGAGGACTGGGTCGTCGACGGCATCATCGCGGCGATGCGCTTTACGCGGCAGAGCCAGTCCTGCACCGCCGGCTCGCGCCTGTTCCTGCACCGCGACATATTCGACTCGTTCCTCGACGCGCTCGGTCAGAAGGCGAAAGCGCTCAAGATCGGCGATCCGCTCGACGAGGCAAGCGACGTCGGCACCATCATCAATGAGAAGCAGTTCAGCAAGGTGTGCGGCTATGTCGAGGAAGGGCTGAGCCGGCGCGAGGCGCGCGTCGTGATCGGCGGGCTGCCACCCAAGGAGGGGCCGCTCAGCGAGGGCTATTATGCCATCCCGACCATCTTCGCCAACGCGGCGAACGATTGGCGCCTGGCGCGCGAGGAGATTTTCGGCCCGGTGCTGGTTGCCATCCCTTGGACCGACGAGGCCGATGCAATTCGAATGGCGAATGACAGCCACTACGGGCTTGCCGCCTATGTCTGGTCGCACGACATCGGCCGCGCCTTGCGTACCGCGCACGCCATCGAGGCCGGTTGGGTCCAGGTCAATCAGGGCCTCGGCCAGAGTCCCGGGCACTCCTATGGCGGCTACAAGGAAAGCGGCATCGGCCGCGAGTTCTCGCTGGAAGGCATGCTGGAGAGCTATACGCAGCGGAAGAACGTCACGGTCAATTTGATGCGTTAGGTCGTTGCCGCTCAACGCCACATGCTGCGAAGCCGTGCGGCAATGTCCACGGGCTTGGCGGCCAGCTTGGCAGCCGAACCGCTCTGGCGCGCCGCAGCCGGCCAGGCACTTTGCTCGAACAGCGTGGTGGCGATCTTCTCGGGGATGAACCTGGTCCGCACCGCGTACATGTGCCGGTCGCCATTGCCACGTTGTTGGTGCGCAAAGAAGCGCTGCGGCACGATCAGGTGGAGATGATCCTTGGCGCGCGTCATTGCGACATAGAGGAGCCGCCGCTCTTCCTCGATCTCCGGCGTGCTGCCCACCGCGAGGTCGGAGGGAATGCAGCCGTCGACGCAATTCAACACGAATACCGACTTCCACTCTTGCCCTTTGGCGGAGTGGATGGTCGAGAGGATCACGTAATCCTCATCGAGCAGCGGGACACCGGCTTCGTCGCTGGTCGCCGATGGCGGATCGAGCGTCAGCTCGGTCAAAAAGCGCTGCCGGCTCGCATAGGTCGAAGCGATCTGCGCCAGCTGCAGCAGATCGGCTTCACGCATTTTCGCGTCCTCATAGCGGCGTTCGAGATGCGGTGCGTACCAGCGGCAAGCGAGATCGAGCTCCGCCGGCCACCCCACGGCGTTGTTGCGGACAAGCCTCAAGGCCTCGGCAAAAGCCGGCCAGTCCGCCGCGGAGGACGCGGGCGGGCGGAAGTCGGTGAGCGCGTCCCCGGGGCTGGGCGCCGCCGCGAGCCGATCCAGCAGGCGCGCCGCCGTCGCGGGGCCCGCGCCCGGCAGGATTTGGATCACCCGAAAACCCGACACGCGGTCGCGCAAGTTTTCCGCAAAGCGCAGAAACGCCAGCACGTCCTTGATGTGGGCCGCTTCCAGGAATTTGAGCCCGCCAAATTTGACAAAGGGGATGTTGCGCCGGGTCAATTCGATCTCGAGCGGGCCGCTGTGGTGCGATGCGCGAAACAGCACCGCTTGGTGTTTGAGCGCAATCGCGGCCTCGCGGTGCTCCAGGATGCGCTCCGCCACGTAGCGCGCCTGGTCGGCCTCGTCGCGTACGCAGACGAGTTGCGGGCGTTCGGCCGACGCGCGCTCCGATCGCAGGTTCTTTTTATGGCGCTCCGCCGCAAGATCAATCACCGCATTGGCGGCGGAGAGGATCGGCTGCGTCGAGCGGTAATTGCGGTCGAGCGTGATGATATGGGCCGGCGGCGAAAAGTGCTGCGGAAAATCCAGAATATTGCGCACCGTGGCGGCGCGGAACGAATAAATCGACTGCGCGTCATCGCCGACGACGGTCAGTCCCCGGCCGTCGGGCTTGAGCGCGAGCAGGATCGACGCCTGGAGCCTGTTGGTGTCCTGATACTCGTCGACCAGGATATGATCGAAGCGCGCGGCGATATCGGGCGCGATGTCGTCGATGTGCATCATCTGCGCCCAGTAGAGGAGCAGGTCGTCGTAATCGAGCACGTTTTGTCGCTGCTTAGCCTCGACATAGGCGCCGAACAGCGCTTTGAGTTCATTCTCCCGGCCGGCGCACCACGGGAAATGCGAAGCGAGCACGTCTGCCAACGGCGCTTCGGCGTTGACGGCGCGGGAATAGACCGCGAGACAGGTGTTCTTGGCCGGAAACCGCTCGTCGGTTTTGGAAAAACCGAGATCGTGCCGCACCAGATTCATAAGGTCGGCGGAATCTTCCCGATCATGGATCGTGAACGCGCGGTCGAGCCCGATCTGTTCGGCATGCTCGCGCAACAGCCGGGCGCCGATCGCGTGAAAAGTCCCGGACCAGGTCAAGGCGTCGGCAACGAGTCGCGCCCGGTCCGGCAGGACATGGGCGGCGATGCGTTCGACCCGGCGCGTCATTTCGACGGCCGCGCGCCGTGAAAAGGTCAAGAGCATGATCCGCCTCGGATCGGCGCCCTGCACGATGAGATGCGCCACCCGATGGGCGAGAGTATTGGTCTTGCCGGAGCCCGCGCCGGCGACGACGAGGAGCGGAGCAGGATCGTCGATGCCGTATTCGACGGCACGCCGCTGTTCGGGATTGAGTGCAGCAAGATAAGGGGCGGTCATGGCCAGCCGGCGGCGTGCGAATCAGGGACACCCCAGCAAGCATGGGACCGGCGCGGCGTGCAAATGTGGCAAGGCTACCGAAGATGACGTTGCCAGGACTCCGGGTCTTACGAATCCAGCGTGTTCGGCGCGAACAATCGGTCCATCGTCATGGCCCGCTGCGTCAAGCCTTGCTGGTTGGAATATTTTGCCGCCATTTCGAGGGTCGCCCGGTTGGCTTTTAGGCCGTGCGTGACGATCCGCGTCGCCAGCGCCTGGCGATAATCCGGCGGCACCATGCCGGTTTCGAGATGATAGGCGACGTGCTCGCGCCGCTCGGCGTCGGCGATGTCGTTCGCCCGATCGAATGCCTTGAAGATGTTGATTGCGACCCAGGGATTGCGCTCGAACACCGCGCGCTTGACCATCATGCCGTGATTGATCGGATAGATGCCGGTCTTCTTGTAATAACGGTCGGCTTCGGCGGACGGATTCGAGAACAGCGGCCTGATGTCGGGATGATGGCCGAGATCGACATCGCTGCGGTCGATGAGATCATCTTGCTTGCGGTTATAGGACATGCAGGCGTCAAGCTCGCCCGCGAGCATCATCGAGCCGATGCTTTGCTCCGGCGGAATCTGCTTGATGGTCACGCCGGGCGGCGCCTTGAAGCCGACCGCGCCGGCATGGCTGCGCGCCGGCACCCGCTCCATGAAGAACGTCATGTCCGCTGGCGCGATGCCGAACTCGCTCTCCAGGACGCCGCGGGTCCACAGCGCCGAGGTTTGGACGTATTCCGGTAAGCCGACGCGCTTGCCCTTGAGAGCGGCGGGGCTGGCGATGGCGGCGTCCTTACGCACCAAGATGCCGGTATGGTAGAAGCGCCGCGTCGTGAACACCGGGATGCCGATGAACCGGTCGTCGCCGCGATCCCGGATCATCATGAGTTCCGACATCGACATTTCGGACACGTCGAACTCGGCGAAGTTTAATTGCCGCCAGAACATTTCTGCCGGGCCGAGTACGGTCGTGGTGAAATCGATGCCCTCGGCTTTGACACGCCCGTCAATGATCGGCCAAGTGCGCGGATTGCTGGTGATCGCGAGACTGAGCTGCAGATTGGCCATGCTTGCTGCCGCCTCCGGGCTATGGTCGTCAATGCCGACGCCATCGGCATCGTATAATAGGATTCGCGCCGCGCGGCATCGGGTACGCGTCGGAGAGGGAGGCAGTTATATGATCGGATCGATTCGACACGTCTTCCAGGCTGCCGCCGCCGCCATCGCGATAGCGCTCATTGCTGTCGCTTCCGCTCCGGCCTCCGCGCAAACGTCGTTGACCGTCGGCAAGGCCAACGCGACCTCGGATGCCATTATCCCCGTGAATGTCGGCGACAGGCTCGACATTTTCAAAAGGCACGGGCTCGATCTCAAGATCGTCGACTTCGGCGGCGGCAGCAAGATGGTGCAAGCGCTCACCGCCGGAGCCATCGATATCGGCGACGGCGCCGGAACCGAAATGGCCTTCGTCGCCAAGGGCGCGCCGATGCTCGCCGTATGCGAAAGCACCGGGCCGGCGCCGTTCCTCGGTGTCGGCGTGCCATGGGATTCGCCGATCAAGACGCTCGAGGATTTGAAGGGCAAGACTATCGGCGTCTCCAGCCCCGGCTCGCTCAGCGACTGGTCCGGTCATCAGCTCGCGCGCAAGTTCGGCTGGGGGCCGGACGGCGTGAAGACGGTGGCGATCGGTGGCGGGCCGGCGCCGATCCGGGCCGCGATGCGCGCTCATCTGGTCGATGCCGCGATCAGCACCACTGCGCTGTTCCTGAGCTTCGAGGAGACCAAGGAAGGCCGTCTCATCGCCCCGGTCTCGACCTTCGAGGGCGATGTCGCCTCGGGCGCGCTGTTCGCCTCGAACCGGCTCATCGCCAGCAATCCGGAGGCGATCCGCGCCTTTCTTGCTGCCTGGATCGAGACCGTCGACTACATGCGCACGCACAAGGCCGAGACGGTGAAGATCACGAGCGGCATCAACAGTTTCAGCGAAAGCGTGATGTCGCGGGAATACGATCTCACCATCGGCATGCACACCAAGGATTGCCGGTTCGAACCGGAAGCGCTGGCAACTTTGAAGCG
>JASHWN010000166.1 GCA_030044035.1 Xanthobacteraceae bacterium | reverse complement strand
GCCGATGCGTAGTCGAGGCCGGATGGCAGGCTAGCGATTTGGCGTCACCCATGTTGACCAGCCGCTTGAACAGCTTGAGCGCGTCGTAAAAGCGTTTCCCCGCCTCGAGTCCGCCGGCGATACCGAAGGTCAGCAGCGAACAGGCGCGGCCGCCGAAATATTTCTGCGCCAGCGCGTGATATGGGCTGTCGGCGAAGCCGGCGTAATTGACCCAGGCAACGCGCCGATCGGCGCGCAGGAATTCAGCGACGCGGCGCGCATTGGCGATGTGGCGCTCGACGCGCAGCGCCACGGTCTCGACGCCCTGCAGCAAGAGAAACGCCGAGAGCGGCGCGATCACCGCGCCGGTGGTGCGCTGATAGACGCTGCGGCAGCGCGCAATATAGGCACCGGCGCCAAAATGCTCGGTGTAGACGAGGCCGTGATAGGACGAGTCCGGCTCGCAAAACATCGGGAACCGCCGCGCCTGCGCGTTCCAGTCGAAGCGGCCGGAATCGACAATGGCGCCGCCCAGCGTGGTGCCGTGGCCGCCCAGAAATTTGGTCAGCGAGTGCACGACAATGTCGGCGCCGTATTCGATCGGCCGCAGGAGGAGCGGCGTCGCCACGGTGTTGTCAACGACGAGTGGCACGCCGTGGCGGGCGGCGACCGCGGCCAGCGCCTCGATGTCGCAGATATTGCCGGCCGGATTGCCGACGCTCTCGCAGAAGATGGCGCGGGTGTTGCCGTCGATCAGCTGCTCGATGGCGGCAGGCTGATCGGATTCGGCAAAGCGCACGGCGATGCCCTGCCCCGGCAGGATGTGGGCGAACAGCGTGTATGTGGTGCCGTAAAGCTGCGGCACCGAGACGATGTTGCTGCCCATCTGCGTCAGGTTGAGCACCGCGTAATTGAGCGCGGCCTGGCCGGTGCTCACGCACAGTGCGTCGACGCCGCCTTCAAGCGCGGCAACACGACGCTCCAAAACCTGCACGGTCGGATTGGCGATGCGGCTATAGCGGTAGCCGGGCGCTTCGAGATTGAACAAGGCGGCGCCGTGGTCGGCGCTGTCGAACTCGTAGGCCACGGTCTGATAAATCGGCACCGCAACCGACTTGGTGGTGGGATCGGTTTCGTAGCCGCCGTGAATGGCGATGGTTTCGCGTCTCATGTTCTCCCGCCGCTCGGTCGAAACGAGCGCAATTGTAGGCAATTTCGGTTTCTTATCCGTGGCCCGCGGGCCGAACAACACAAGCGCGGTAAATTGAAAAGAATAACCTTAACCGTTTGCCATGCGCGGAAGGCGCGGCGGCGCGACTGCAGAAAAAGCTGGCAGCGCAACCATGATCATTCGAATTTTAGATAATTGCGGAGCGGAAGACTAACGGTATTGGGCGATCATTGCGCATGGCCCTCGTCGACTTTCCGGAACCGAAGCAGCGGCCGGCGCGCGGCTCCGACACCGCGCTGCGCGACTGGGTGCGCGCGCTCGAGGCGACCGCGCCGATCGCGCGCGAGCCGCGGCGGCTGTTGCCGTGTGTCATCGAGGAGATCGCGCAGAGCCGCGGCGAGGCGCCGGCACTGCTTTCGGCCGGCGAATATCTGACCTATCGCGGCCTCACCGAGCGCGCCAACCGCTACGCGCGCTGGGCGCTGGCGCATTGCCTCGGCAGAGGCGAGACGGTCGGCCTCTTGATGCCGAACCGACCCGAATACATGGCGATCTGGCTCGGCATCACCAGCGTCGGCGGCGGCGTCGCGCTGCTCAACACCAATCTGCACGGGGCGGCGCTGGCGCATTGCATCGACATCGTCGCGCCCAGGCATGTTATCGTCGCTGCCGAGTTGGTCGACGCACACCGCTCCGCCGCGCAGCACATCACGAGCCGGCCGCGAATCTGGGTCCATGGTGGCGATGAGGATGCGTTTGCCCGCATCGATCGTGAGATCGAACGGTTTGCCGCATCGCCGCTCGCGCCAACGGAACGCCGCGGCACCAACATAGCCGACCGCGCGCTGGCGATTTACACGTCCGGCACGACCGGATTGCCGAAAGCCGCCAATGTCAGCCACCGCCGCCTGCTGCAATGGAGCTTTTGGTTCGCCGGGCTGATGAACACCGGTCCCGACGACCGCATGTACGATTGCCTGCCGCTTTATCACTCGATCGGCGGCGTGGTGGCAACCGGCGCGCTGTTGGTTAACGGCGGCTCGGTGGTGATCCGCGAGAAATTCTCGGCGAAAAATTTCTGGGATGACGTGTACGATTGGAACTGCACGTTGTTTCAATATATCGGCGAGCTTTGCCGCTATTTGACGAGCGCACCCGAGCATCGGCGCGAGCGCGAGCATCGGCTGCGTCTCGCCTGCGGCAACGGTTTGCGCGCCGACGTGTGGCCGCGCTTTGCCGAGCGCTTTGCCATCCCGCGCATTCTGGAGTTTTACGCCGCGACCGAAGGCAACGTCTCGCTCTACAATATCGAAGGCGAGATCGGCGCCATCGGCCGCGTGCCGTCATTCTTGGCGCATCGCTTTCCGCTGGCGCTGGTGCAATTCGATCACGCGACCGGCGAACCGGCGCGCGGCGCCGACGGGTTTTGCATCCGCTGCGCGGCCGACGAGAGCGGCGAGGCGATCGGACGCATCAGTGACGGCGCAGCGCAATCCGGTGCCGCTTTCGAGGGCTATACCAGCGGCGAGGACACCGCGCGCAAAATCCTGCGCAACGTGTTCGCGCCGGGCGACGCCTGGTATCGCACCGGCGATCTGATGCGCAAGGACGAGAACGGGTTCTTCTATTTCGTCGACCGGATCGGCGACACCTTTCGCTGGAAGAGCGAGAACGTGGCGACCTCGGAGGTCGCCGCCGCGATCAGCGCATTTCCCGGCATCCTGGAAACCACAGTTTACGGCGTCGCGGTTCCGGGCTGCGAAGGCGCAGCCGGCATGGCGACGGTGGTGCCGGACGGCGCGCTGGATTTAGCCGCGCTGCGCAAACACCTCGCGCAGCACTTGCCGACTTATGCACGCCCGCTGTTCCTGCGCATCAAGGACCGCATCGAGACCACTGCCACGTTCAAGCACAAGACCGCCGACCTGGCGCGCCAGGGCTACGATCCCTCCGCAACGGACGATGCCATCTATTTCGACGATCCGGCGCGGCAGGCTTTTGTCCCGCTCGACCGAGC
Source organism: Xanthobacteraceae bacterium (assembly GCA_030044035.1). Taxonomy (GTDB): domain Bacteria; phylum Pseudomonadota; class Alphaproteobacteria; order Rhizobiales; family Xanthobacteraceae; genus BOG-931. The sequence goes on along the minus strand of JASHWN010000166.1, from coordinate 8,173 downwards.
GCTCTATGAGCGCATCCGGGCCGGCGCAATACGCCTTTAGGTCACTGGCTACCACTGGTTGTTCATTTTAAGTGAATGCGATCGGCATTTGCGGGAGCGCCGCTATTGCCAACGGTAAGCCGCGCTGGAATTGAGGTTGAACAAGAATTGCGATCAATCTTAACATGTGCTAGGTTGCGCACAATCGCGAACCGGCAGTCGGATAAAACGGGCGCCATGCGGTCCGCGATACCGGGGGCAAAACGATTTTCAGCACTTTGAGATCACGGTAGCGGCATCGGCCGCCGAAAGGGGGGAGTGTGTCAATCCAACGCACGGCAATCACGCTACTGGCAATCGCGCTTGCGGGTTGCGGCCTTCTCGCAGCCTGCTCGACCGGTCCGGTGCAGACCAACAATCCAACGCCGCCGTCGGTCTACTGGGTGCTCTATGATCAGACCACCGCCGCCGGCTCCAACCCAAACCTAGTGCCGGCGGGGTCGTTAGCAACCACCTTCATCAACCCGGGTGACAATTACGACGTTACCTTCCAGTCGCAGGAGACGGGGGGAATAAAAACTATTTCATTGAGCGCAACGGGCAAGGCGATCTGCAACGGCAATCGTGGACGCTATACGGAAACACACCCGTTCACCTATTCGATCGCCGCGACCACGGCCACTTTTCCGATCATGGCCGGCAACCAAGTCTATACGCAGGCCTTCCTGCCGTACTACTTCAACTGGGTGAGCGGCCCCACAGCCGCCGCGGTGACGGCATGCGGCAGCAATGTGCCGATGCTCGGAACCACGACCTACACGGGCAAGGCCACCAATTACGGCAACGTCAGCACCGTCTCTAGCCTTGCTGTGACGACCTGCGCCGCCGGGGTCCTCTCCGGCGGCAATTGCCCACCGTAGCAGACGTGCCTGCGCCATCCGCCGACATCAACTGGTCGGCGCCGTGGCGGAAGGTGCGCGCCGTGTCGCTCAGCAAAACGCCGCGGCGTTCGCCATGTTTTCGACTTAGGCCGGCATCCGAGTTGCAGACATTCACGAATTGTAGCCATTTCACTCCGCCGCGTCCGCCTTCGCGGCCTCACGCAGCGTGAAGTGATCGCCCTGCGGCGACATTTCCAGATGCCGGTGATGCAGCGGGACCAATGTCGAGCGGTGGCCGATCGACACGATCGTGGTCTTCGGCAGCCGCTTGATCAGCTTGGCGTAAAGGTCGGCTTCGAGTTTTTCTTCGACCGCACAGGTTGCTTCGTCGAGCAAGAGCCAGTCCGGTCGCCGCAACAGCGCGCGGGCCAGCGCCAGCCGCTGCTGCTCGCCGCTCGACAGGCGCTGCGACCAGACCTCCTCGCGGTCGAGCTCGTCGGCGAGCGCGCCGAGATTCGCATCGACAAGCGCGGCGCGGATCTCGTCGTCGCGGTCGGTGCCGGGCACCGCCGGATAAGTGACCGCGGCACGCAGCGTGCCGATCGGAATGTACGGCTTGGTCGGGATCACCATGATACGGGCGCCGTCCGGTTCCTTGATGCGGCCGGCGCCGTAGGGCCACAGCCCCGATATGGCGCGGAACAACGTCGACTTGCCCGATCCGGACGGACCGGACACGGCGACGCTTTGACCGGCGGCGAAATCGAGATGCTGGACATCGACAATGCGCCGGCCGTCCGGCAACGCCAGCGCCACATCATCGAGCACGATGTCGCCCCCGCCGGCGGGAATGCGCGCCGGGCCGGCGTCGGCCAGCGCCTGCGCCTGGTCGATCGCCACGTCGAACGAGTTGAGACGGTCGACCACCGATTTGAAGCCGGCGAGGTAGGTATAATAATTGACGAAGAAGGTCAGCGAATCGGCCACGCGGCCGAACGCCTCTGCGGTCTGCGTCATGACGCCAAGCTCGATCTTGCCGAAAAAATAGAACGGCGCCGTGAAGATTAAAGGAATGATCGGCGACAGTTGGTTGAAAGTCTGGGTGAACGCGCGTACCCGCATGCTGCGATAGATGACGTCGAGAAAATTGGCGACCAGCGCGCCGAAGCGCGAGCCCAACATATTTTGCTCCGCGCTCTCACCGCCGAGCAGCGCCACCTGCTCGGTATATTCACGCAACCGCGCCAGCGAGAAGCGGAAGTCGGCCTCCATGTGCTGGCGCCGGAAATACAGCCGGATCAGCGGCCGGCCGATCAAGTGCGTGATCAGCGTCCCCGCTGCCGCGTATATCAAGGCGATCCAGAACAAAAACCCGGGCAACACGATGTTGGTGCCGGGGAAGGTGAACGATTGCGACAGCGTCCACAGCACGATGGAAAACGACACCAAAGTCGTGATGGTCGAGATCAACAGGATGGAGAAATCGTAAAGCCCAAACGCCTGGATCGAGCCGTCGCTGCCGCCGTTGATGAAGCGGAAAATGTCCTCGGAAATACGCTGGTCGGGGTTGTCGGTTTGGCCGGCGACGAGACTGATGCGGTAGTGATTGTGGCTCGTGAGCCAGCGCGACACGAAGTGGTCGGTCAGCCAGCGCCGCCAGCGGATCACCAGCATGAACTGGGTAAAATATTCGACCACGACCATGGCCACTAAGACGAAGACCCATGGCGTGAACACGAACAGGAGCTGCTGCCAGAACACGTGGGCGTCGCGGTGCTGGAGGGCGTCGAACAAGTCGCGGTTGAAGAAATTCAGCCGCACGGTGATGCCGACCTCGGCCTGATTAAGAACGACCAGAAACACCACCATGGCTACGGCAATGCGGCGCTCCAACGTGGTGAACGGCCGCAACGGCCAGATCCGCGCGGTTCCACTATCCGCGGCGTCGAAGTAGCGGTCGGCGACGCGCATGACCTCACCGACCGTCTGCAGCTGCGCCACCGCATAGACCAGGATCGAGAAGATCGCGACGGTAAGCGGCAGCGAATTTGGCAGTCGTTCCTGCCCGAAGTAGGAAGGCCAAAGCTCGGTTCGGTCAACAACGACGGCCAGGCCGAAGATGATCGTCTCGGTCGAAAAGATGCCGACGAAAATTTTGAGAAAGCTGGAGATGGCGGCGGAGCGATAGGTCGTGAAGGCACACAACAGTGCGACCACACCCAGATCCGCTGCGGCAAAATCGTGCTCCAGGATCGGCTGCACCAAGGCAGCGATCCCGAACAAGCCAACGGCGATGCTCAATCGTTTCATGATGATGTCCAGATGATGTCCAGGCGGTTATGCGGCCTTTCAGGCCCGATCGGCTCACGATGTCAATGCGGAGCCCGGTTCCATGCTTCGTCGCAGGCAAGTAGGCAGGCGACGCCCGCCCCTGCAATGGGCGGGGGTTTTAGCGACTTAGAGCCGTGGAGGCTATGCCGATCGCAGCGACGAAGCGGTGCAATGTGGCGGGCTTTAGGCGGTCGTGCCGGCGTCGACGGTGAGCACCGTGCCGGAGATGCTGCGCGCCTTGTCGCCGAGCAGGAACTCGACCGCGTTGGCGACGTCGTCCACGTCGGCGAGGCGGCGCAGCGCACTGCGGCGGATCACGCGTTGGCGCTGCTCGCCGGCCAGTCCGTGGGTCATCTCGGTGTCCAAAAAGCCTGGCGCCACGGCGTTGACATTGATGCCGAGCCGCCCGACTTCGCGCGCCAGCGACCGGGTGAAGCCGAGCATCGCCGCCTTGGTCGCCGCATAGGCGGCAAGCCCGCTATAGCCGGTGAAGCCGATGATCGAGGCGACGTTGACGATGCGTCCGGCCCCTTCCGCCATCATCGCGCGCACCACGTATTTGGTCAGCACGATGGGCGACAGCGTGTTCAGGCGCACGAGCTCTTCGATGCGTGAATTGTGCATCATGGCAAGCGCGCCGTCGTGACCGACTGCGGCATTGTTGACGAGGCCGTAGAGCGGACCGAACTCCTTGCGCAAATTTTTGACGAGATCGGGAATGGCTTCGATCTTGCCGAGATCGAACGGCGCGAAGTGCATCGGCCCGCGCCCGCTTTGCTCGGCTTCGGCGATCGCCTCGGTCAGCGGCTTGCTTTTGCTGCGCGCGACCGCGATCACCCGATAGCCGGCCGCGCTCAGCCGGCGCGCTATGGCAAGGCCGAGACCGCGACTCGCTCCTGTGACGAGGACGTTGTGCGGCTTTTCGCTCATAAAATACCCGTCTGCGCTCAAGCGCCGCGCCGCGCCAGCTTGCCGGTCGCGGCGACCGCAAGCGCCGGCACGAAGCTGATGGCGGCTGGAACCTTGTGGCGCGGCAGAGCGCCGCGGCAGAGTTTTAGAATATCGTCGCGCAGTTCCGCCTGGTCGTCGGCAGCTGCGGACGGCGCCGTCAAAACGATGTCGGCGACCACGATGGCGCCGGTGAACGGACTGCGCTTCGGCCGCACCAGCGACATGCGCACGCGCGGATGCCCGTTGATGACGGCTTCGACCTCCTCGGGATGGACCTTCAGGCCGCCGATATTGATGATGCCGCCCTTGCGGCCGACGAAGAAATAGCGGTCGCCGTGGCGCTCGACCATGTCGCCGCTGTCGACGAAGCCGTCGCCGTCGTGCAACGCCGCGATCTGTGCGCCGGCGCCGATATAGCGTGAAGCGGCCCCCGGCGAGCGGATGCGCAGCACGCCGTCGACGATTTTGACCTCTACGCCGTTGCGCGCGCGCTTGAGGAACGCCGCGGGAAATCCGGCGCGGCCGTCGTCGACCGCAAACACGACACCGGCCTCGGTCGACGCATAGGCGTGGCCGATGGCGGCGTGCGGAAACGCAGTGCGCAACGCATTGAGTACCGACTGATCGGCGATCTCGCCGGAAAGGCGCACGTAACGCGGCGCGATGTTGGCGATCTCGGGCGACATCAGGGCGCGGCGCCAATGCGACGGCGTACCGGAAAGATGCGTAATGCCATGCCGCGCCAGCCGCGACAGATGCTCGGCAACCGGTTCGCCGGCGCTCGACAGCACGAGCGAAGCGCCGCCGAGCAGGGCGCGCAAAAAAATCTGCAGGCCGCCATAGCGGCGAATGTCATAGAACGTGCCCCACACGATTGGGTCCGCAGGCGCGCGCGGCGCAATCGCAGCGGTGAGACCGGCAACGCTGTGTGCGGCCATCTTTGGCACGCCGGTCGTGCCGGACGTCAGCAGCACCCATTCGGTGCGCTCACACGCACGCGGCGGCTCCGCGAGCGGGGTGATGCGCGGCGTGCAGGCGACATGGACCGGCAGGCCGGCAAGCTGCGGCGGCACAGTCCCGTCGGTCACAATGGCATCGATTTCGGCACCGGCGATCAGCGCGCCGAGGTGATCGGGATCGACGTCCGGCGGCAGAACCATCAGCCGTCGCGCGACCCCGTCGAGCTCGATCAGCGCCAGCGCGGCGGTCAGCTGGCTTGCCGTGGCGATCAGAACGGAGCGCCAGCTCAGCTTTGCGAGCTCGCCGCAAAGGCTCGTTCCGCGAACGAGATCGGCGAGGCGTACGCTCGCCGCGCGATCGAAGAAGCAAGCGTCCGCCGACGCGCCTGCCACGCGCGCGCGCAGCGGCGGCTGCGCGTCAGTGACCGCCGTGCTCATACGCCTTGACGAAATCGCCGACCGTCACCGGAAACTGCACGTCATCGGAGGTCGTGAACGGATCGAGGCCGAGCCGATCTTCCAGCCGCGCCACCAGGACCGCGAGCCCGAGCGAGTCGAGGCCGGAATCGAGCAGCGCCACATCGTCATTGAGCGGCGCCAGCGTCTTGCCGTGCTCGCGCGCCACCCGCGCCATCTCGTCCATTATGGTTAACTTTATCGACATGATTGCCGCACCTACGCTTTGTTCATTTCGAGCCGGTATAGTCGCGCAACACTTACAATCAAGTTCACGACTGGGTCGTGGTCAACGCGAATGGTTGCTTCCGCGCCGGCAATCCGCTGCCGTCAGATCGCCGATGCCGACGTGCCGGCGGTCGTGGCGCTGTTGGCGCGCGGATTTCCCGGTCGCGGCCGCGCATTCTGGCAGCACGCGCTGGAGCAGCTCGCAAAACGCCGGCCGCCACTCGGCTTGCCGCAATATGGTTACCTGCTGGAGAGCGATGGCGAGCCGGTCGGCGCGATTTTGCTGATCTGCTCGACGATGCGTGCCGGCGACGGCTTTGCGGTCCGTTGCAACCTGTCGAGCTGGTATGTCGAGCCGGCGTTCCGGCTCTACGCACCGTTTCTGGTGTCGCGCGCGCTCGCCCACAAGGATGTGACGTATCTGAACGTATCGCCGGCGCCGCACACCACGCCGATCATCGAGGCGCAGGGCTTTGCCCGCTACTGCGACGGGCTGTTCGTCGCCGTGCCGATGCTCAAAAACCTGTTCGGCGGCGAGCCCGCGCAGGTGATCGAAGCGCATGAGCCTATCCCGGTCGAGATCGATACGTTCGAGCGCGAAATTCTGGTGAAGCACGCCGAACTCGGCTGCATCAGCCTGTGGTGCGTCAGCGGAGCGCGCGCCTATCCGTTCGTATTCCGGCCGCGCATCGTCAAAAAGTTCGTGCCGTGCGCGCGGCTGATTTATTGCCGCGAGATCGGCGATTTTATCCGTTTTGCCGGCCCGCTCGGACGCTGCCTGGCGCGGCGCGGCAAGCCGTTGGTCATCGTCGATGCCAACGGCCCGATTACCGGCCTCGCCGGCGTTTTTCGCGGCGGCCGCATGCCGAAATATTTTCGCGGCGGCGAACGGCCGCGGCTCGGCGATCTGGCCTACACGGAATTCGCCGTGCTGGGCGTCTAAGCGCCCAGCACGCGCGCCATCAAAGCGCCAGCGCCTTACGCGTGGGCGCCGGCCAAGCGGCGAAATCGAGTCCATGGGTGGCAAACAGCGCCAGGGCCAACCGGTCGAGGCCGAAGGCGACGCAGCCGGTATGGGCGACTTCGTTAGTCGCGGTGTGGATATTCCAGGTCGCGCCGAAATGGTCACGGTGATAGTTGAAGCTCATGCATGCCGTCGGCTGCTCGGCCGAGTGCACCGGGATCAACAGCTCGAACTTGAGCGCCTGCTCGACCTGACTGACCGCCATCAGCTTGCCGCCGCGGCCGAAGAACGGATCGCTGGCGTAATCGATGCGCCAGCTCAAGCCGAGCCGAGCCGCAAAGCCTTCGGCAAGCTTCATCCAGCGCCGCCGAAACTCGTCGATTTGCTGCGGCGTGCCGACGCGTACGTATTCGCGCATGCGGAACGATTGCAGCCGGTCGAGCATTTTCGAGGGCTCGCGGCGGAAGCAGTCGCAGGCGACGTCGAACAATAGCCCTTCGGCGGGCATTTGGCCGCGGCTCGCGACCAATGGGTACACCGGATAACAGGCAGCCGGGCTGAGCACGAGGTCGGCCGCAGTAAGCGACGGCGTCCAATCCTCGCCGGCCGCATGGCGATCGACCGCGGCATGGATCTCCGAGTCGCTGCCCGAAAGGCAGCTGACGCAACCGAGAAAGTGCGGGAAGCTGTTCAGGTAACCGGATTTCTCCACCTGCCGCCGGCTCATGACCGGAGGAAAGCGCAAGACTTCGGTATTCGGATCGCGGTATTGCGAGATCAGGTCAGTGAGGCCGTTGATCACCTGCTCGAAAGCGGCGGTGCGCGCGTAAATGCCGTCGATGCCGGACGGTACCAGCAGCGCTTCGGCGATCGAGTCGAGCTTGCGCGTCGTTTTGATCGGTTGTTTGAATGCGACATTCATTGCCAGAACGCCTCCTGTTCGAGCTTTTCGCCGCCCCTGCCCTGTCTCGTTGCCTCTGTCCGTTAATCGCGCAGCGACGCCGGCGTGCCGCCGAGCAACGACGCCGCCGCCACATTGGCGAGAATGCGGTCGTTGCTGATCATGATCGGTGCGGACAGCACATCGCGCAGATGCCGGCCCATGGTGAAATCGCCGTCATTGCGGTAACCGGCGAGCCCACACGCCTGCATCGCGCTCATCACGGTCGCCACCGCGAGCTCCGAAGCGTTGACCTTGTGCATGTTCATGCCGGTCTGGAAATCGACGGATTCAAGCAGCGCCGGATCGGCCGAGGCCGTCTCGAAGCGCGTCAGCGCCGCGGCGATCAGGCCGCGCAGCGTCCGGTGGGTAGCCAATGCGCGGGTCAAATGCGCCGCGCCGGGCGGCAGCGTACCGCCGGAGCGATGCGCCGCCTTGCGCACGAACGCGCGGGCGCGGTCGACTGAAGCGGCCGCAATGCCGG
>JASHWN010000165.1 GCA_030044035.1 Xanthobacteraceae bacterium | reverse complement strand
TTCACCGCGGCACGCGCGCAGGACAACAAGACCTACGTGATGAAGCTCGGCACCGCCACCATCAACGAGGCGCAGCACGAATGGTGCAAGCGCTTCGTCGCCTACGTGGAGAAGGACTCCGGCGGTCGCATCAAGGGTGAAATTTATCCGGCGAGCCAGCTCGGTCCGATCCCGCGTGAGATCGAGGGCACGCAGTTCGGCGCCATCCAGGGCTATATCGGCCCGCCCGAGTTTCTGGTCGGCGTCGACCCCCGCTTCGAGGTGCTGTCCGCCCCCGGTCTGATCGAGGGCATGGCCCATGCCATCCGCGTGGCGCAGGATGCCGAGCTGCAGAAGATGATGTTCAGCTTCGGTGCCCAGAAGGGCATTCGCGGCGTGGCGCTGTGGGTGTCGCAGCCCTCGTCGATCATCTCGCGCACGCCGATCCGTCACCTCGCCGACATCAAGGGCAAGAAGCTGCGCGTGCTCGCGGCCGACATGCAGCAGGAGATGGTTCGGCGGCTCGGCGCCTCGCCGGTGGCGATGACCTTAGGCGACGTGCTGCCGGCCATCCAACAAGGCGCCATCGACGGCGCCGTGCTGGCAGTCACCGTCGACGCCACCATGCATTACTGGGATGCCGCCAAATACATCACCGAGATTGGGCAGCCGACCATCTTCTCGATGGCTTTCATCTCGAAGAAATGGTTCGACGGCCTGCCCAAGGATTTGCAGACCATTATCGATACCGATGCCGGCAAGGCCGCAACCGAGGTGTTGCCGTGGGCGTCGGATTTCTACGACAAGCAGCGCAATGCCTGGACTGAGCACGGCGAGCTGATCAGCCTGCCGACGGACGAGCAGGCCGCAATGATGAAAGACATCATCCCCGTTGGCGTCGAAGTCGCCAAGCGCAAGCCGGGTCTCGAGGACGCGTACAAGGTGTTCGCCGAGGCGGCGAAGCGGACGCAAAAATAATGTAATGAGCGGCGCGGGTGCGTCTGGCCGGCATCTCCGGCCGGCGCGCTTCGCGATCTTGCCGCCGTCAACTTGCGCCGACGTTCACCGCAGAGCGCGCCAATGAGACGCGCTCGAAAATGGGGAGGAACGACATGTGCCGCATCTATCGCGCCGTCACGGCGCTTGCCGCCGGTGTCGCGGTCGTATCGCTTGCCGTCACGGTGGGCACAGCGCGCGCTGAAGGCCAGACCTATGTGATGAAGCTCGGCACCGCCACGATCAACGAATCGCAGCACGAATGGTGCAAGCGCTTCGTCGCCATGGTCGAGAAGGATTCCGGCGGCCGTATCAAAGGCGAAATCTATCCGGCGAGCCAGCTGGGTCCGATCCCGCGCGAGATCGAAGGCGTGCAGTTCGGCGCCATCCAGGGCTATGTCGGCCCGCCCGAATTCCTGACCGGCATCGACGAGCGCTACGAGGTCGTCTCGGCGCCGGGTCTCGTTACCGACATGGCGCACGAGGTGCGCATGGTCGGCGATCCCGCGCTGCAGAAAATGATGTTCGGCTTCGGCGCCGACAAGGGCATCCACGGCGCCGCGTTGTTCGTGGCGCAGCCGTCGTCGGTCATCTCCCGCACGCCGATCCGCCATCTCGCCGATTTCAAAGGCAAGAAGCTGCGCGTGTTGGCCGCCGACATGCAGCAGGAGATGCTCAAATCGCTCGGCGCCTCGCCGGTGGCGATGACGCTCGGCGACGTGCTGCCGGCGCTGCAGCAGGGCGCCATCGACGGCTCGCTGGCGGCGATGACGATCTACACGACGATGCATTTCTGGGATGCCGCCAAATACGTCACCGAGATCGGTCAGCCGTTCATCTTTTCGATGGCCTTCATGTCGAAGAAATGGTTCGACGGCCTGCCCAAAGACTTGCAGGCCATCATCGATGCCGATGCCGGCAAGGCTGCCGCGGAGGTCAATCCGTGGGAGGCCGATTTCTTCGACAAGCAGCGCCAGATTTTCGCCCAGCACGGCGAGTTGATCAGCCTGCCGGCGGCCGAGCAGGCGCAGATGATGAAATCGATCGCGGCCGTCGGCGCCGCGGTCGCCAGGCGCAAGCCGCGGCTGCAGCAGGCCTATGAGGTGTTCGCCGAAGTGGCGAGGCGGACCAAATAAACAATCGCTTCCGCCAGCTGCTTGGCTGCGAAGTGCGCGTCGAGCACGTGCCGGCGCGCGATCAACTTTTGTTGCAATAGATTAATCGCCCGGGCACAAGCGGTCGATCGCCGTCAGGTTATCGCCACAATCGAACGTGCGGCGATTTGTCTGATAAAAGCCCATCAGCGGGCTCGCAGCTCGACAGAATTCTGGCCGCGGGGTTGCTGGCCGAGCGCTTCTGTCCTTTTGGCGCAAGTAATTGGCCACATCAAACAAGCGCAGCGCGCAGCGCCGGTTTGTTGCCGTAATCTGACACAATGTCGCACACCTAACAAACAAATCGCAACGACTCCCAACGCGGCGAAAATTTGACGTCGTCAAACATACTTGCCATGCGAACGAAGGCATAACGAAACGCGATAGCGATGGTATAACCCCGGCGCCTCATCTGTTCGATGAGGCGCTTCTATTTGTTTGATCCGCCATCCTCACGGATTGGCGGTTTTTTGTTGGCAGGTGGAAGCACGGCAAACTCGAAGTAAAGCGTAGGAGTAGATCGCATGAAGTTGGGGACCTTAACGATGGCCGTTGCGGCCGCATGTGTGTTGGCGCAGTCCGCCGAGGCGCGCGAATATCATCATCACGACACGTATAATCGGCACCAGTATCGTCATTACGCTCAGCGCCACGAATATCGCCATTATGTGCGGTATGGTTACGCCCGGCGTTATGCGGAAGCGGGTGGAGGCTATTCTCAGGGCTGGTCGCAGCAGCCGAGCGGCGACGGGCTGCGGCGCACCGCCTATCGCGGCGGCTACGGCCCGCGTCCGGCGGCCTGGTGCGGCTGGTACATGCGCCAACTGCTCGGCGTTGCCAATCCGGCCTTCAATCTGGCGCGCAACTGGGCGCACTGGGGACATGCCGGCCCGGCCGGCGTCGGAGCGGTGGTGGTGTGGCCGCACCACGTCGGCAAGATCGTCGGCCGCGAAGGCGGCGAGTGGGTGATCCAATCCGGCAATGACGGCCACGCCGTGCGCACACGGCCGCGCTCGATCGCGGGCGCCATCGCGGTCCGGTGGGGCTGAGCACAGCGGCCGAGCGCATCATCGGGCAAAGTGGACGGCCGCCGGGCAACCGGCGGCCGTCCATTCTCATCGCACGCGTTCGCCTGTATAAATTTCCTTCCCCGCGGCGCTTGGCTCCGTAGGGGAGGATCGTCAGGAGAGACGCGTGCAACAGAAGTTCGGCATCGGGCAGCCCGTCCCGCGCGTGGAGGATCCGCGCTTCATCACCGGCCGCGGCCGCTACGTCGACGACATCGAGCTGCCGCTGCAGTGCCATGGCGTGCTGGTCATGTCGCCGCACGCCCACGCGCGGATCAAGCGCATCGACACGGCGAAAGCCAAGACAGCGCCCGGCGTGCTGGCGGTGCTCACCGGCGCCGACGTGGTTGCCGACAGGCTCGGCGGTCTGGCGCCGCCGATGCCGGAAGACATGGGCGGGCCGAAAGGCTTTCGCACGCTGCGCGCCATCCTCGCCACCGACAAGGTGCGCGCGGTCGGCGACCGCGTCGCATTCGTGGTCGCCGAGAGTTTGGCGCAGGCGCGCGATGCCGCCGAATTGATCGACATCGAGTACGAGCCGCTGCCGGCGGTGACCGACGTCGAGGACGCGGTCAAGCAAGGCGCGCCCGTGCTGTGGGACGCCGCGCCCAACAATGTCTCGTTCACGCTGATGATGGGCAACAAGGACGCAACCGACGCCGCGTTCGCCGCCGCCAAGCACGTCGTGACCTTGAAGCTCCGCAACAACCGCATCACCGCGAATTCGATCGAGCCGCGCGCCGCCATCGGCCAGTATCATCCCGACAGCGAGAGCTACACGCTCTATTCGACCTCGCAGAATCCGCACGGCACGCGCTCGGCCGTCGCCGGGCAGGTGCTGAAGATTCCCGAGACCAAGCTGCGCGTCCTTTCGCCCGACGTCGGCGGCGGCTTTGGCATGAAGCACGGCGGCTATCCGGAGGACGCGCTCGTGGTCTGGGCGTCGCGCAGGGTCGGCGGCCGGCCGGTCAAATGGGTCTCGACGCGGGTCGAGGCGCTGCTCGGCGACTCGCAAGGGCGCGATCAGGTCGTCACCGGCGAATTGGCGCTCGATGCGGCCGGCAAGATTTTGGCGCTGCGCGTCAACGCGCTGCACAATATGGGCTCGCACGTGTTCGGCGCCGCCATGGTGGTGCCGCTGTTCGCGATGCGGCTTGCGCCCGGCGTCTATCAGATCCCGGCGGTGCACGTCCTCGGCCGCGCGGTGCTGACCAACACCATTCCGCTCGCGCCCTATCGCGGTGCCGGCCGGCCGGAAGCGACCTATCTGATCGAGCAATTGCTCGACCGTGCCGCCCGCGTCCTCTCGATCGATCCGGTCGAGATCAGGCGGCGCAATTTCATTCCGGCCGCCGCCATGCCGCACAGACTCGGCACCGGCATCACCTATGACAGCGGCGATTTCGTCCACGTCATGGACGAATGCCTGCATCTCGCCGACTGGAACGGCTTTGGCAAACGCGCCGCCGAATCCAAGAAACGCGGAAAACTGCGCGGCCGCGGCATCGGCTATTTTCTCGAAGAGGCCGCGGTGTTCAACGAGCGCATGGTGCTGCGCTTCGATCCGAGCGGCATGCTGACTATACTGGCCGGCACCCATTCGCACGGCCAGGGCCACCAAACCGTGTACGCGCAGATGGTCAGCGAATGGCTCGGCGTGCCGTTCGAGAACATCCGCTTCGTGCAGGGCGACACCGACGCGGTGCCGATCGGCCGCGGCACCTATGGCTCGCGCTCCATGCATGTCGGCGGCAATGCGCTGCGACGCGCCGCCGACGCCATCATCGAGAAGGCGAAGCCGATGGCGGCGATGATGCTGGAAGCCGCCGCCGGCGACATCGAATTTGCGGACGGCGCGTTCCGCATCGTCGGCACCGACCGGGCGCTGCCGCTCACCGCGGTGGCGCAGGCGTTCTATCGCCCGGCGATGCTGCCGCCGCAATTCGACGTCGGGCTCGAGGCCTCCGGCACGTTCGCGGCCGAGCCGCCGAATTATCCGAACGGCTGCCACGTCTGCGAGGTCGAGATCGATGCCGAGACCGGCCTCGTCACCTTGGCGCGCTATGCTGCGGTCGACGACGTCGGCCGCGTCATGAATCGCTTGCTGTGCGAAGGCCAAATCCACGGCGGCGTGGCGCAGGGCGTCGGCCAGGCGCTGATGGAGCGCATCGTGTTCGACGATGCCGGCCAGCTCGTCACCGGCAGCTTCCAGGATTACGCCATGCCGCGCGCCGACGATTTTCCGGAGCTTTCGTCCGAGCTGACGGAGGTACCGGCCAAAACCAATCCGCTCGGCGTCAAAGGGGCCGGCGAAGCCGGCGCCACCGGCGCGCCGCCCGCGGTGATCGGCGCCGTGCTCGACGCCTTAAAGCCGCTTGGCATCGAGCACCTCGATATGCCGGCGACGCCGGACCGCGTCTGGGCGGCGATCAAGGCGCACGAGGCGCGGGCGGCGGCCGAATAATTCTTGGATTCCCTACTGCGCTGCGTGGTCGTTTGCGCCGCAGATCAAAACTTGTCGATCATCGCGCGCATGAAGCGCACGGCGGCGGGGCCTTTGAGCGCGCTGGCCCACAGCTCGCGCGCCATCTTCTCGTGCAGCGCCAAGGCTTCCGGCGCCGAGGTGATCATCGCCACGCCGACGCGGATGTTCGGCTCCTCGCCGAGCCGGAACGGGCTCAGCGCCAAAATCTGCCGGTCGGGCTGGCGAAAAATCTGAAAGCTGGTATGCGGCAAGGTGTCGAGCACGATGCCGATCTGCACCCCGATCGGCTCGTTCTCCATCAGGGCGATGAAATGCTCGGCTTCGGCGCGCGCGAGCGCGCGGCGCTCGCGGCGCAGCGCCTCCGGCAGGTCGAGCCGTCCGACCAACCCGTTGCGCAGAAAGCGCTCCATCTCGGCGGCCGAGATCAGATTCACGATCGCCGGCCGGCGGCGCCGATAGCACGCCTTGCGCTGTTTCAAGACCACCATCAGCTCGTCGATCTGCGTCGCCGCGCGTTCGCGGTTGACGATGCCGTCCGGCACGGATTCGCGCAGCATGTCGCCGAGCGCGCGGTCGAACGCGTCGGAGGAGAGTACGTAGGAGATCGGGCCGGCCAGCACGATGATGTGCTCGGCGGTTTCCTCGATCTGCCGCATGCGCTCGAAATAGCTCACCGCCGAGGCGATGTACTCGACGCCGACGCCGAGCAGCGTCGGCACCGAGACTTGTAAGAGCTCGGCCAGATTCTCCAGCGTCTCGATCTTGGCAAGTTCGCCCTTCTCGAAGCGGTAGAGCGCGGTGCGTGAAATGCCGAGCCGTTGCGCGATCTCCTCGGCCGACAATCCGGAGCCGAGGCGGAACGCCTTGAGCCGGTTACCGATGTCGTCGAAGCGTACGGGCATCGGATCATCTCAATAACCTCTCGTCATTGCCGGGCTTGACCCGGCAATCCATGCAGCACCTCGGCTCGCCCGATAACGCGGTAACGTACTGCCTGCCGAATGTCAGCATGGACCACCGGGTCAAGCCCGGTGGTGACGAGGGAATAAGTGTTACGGCCGCGATGCACCCGAAGAACCGCGCAGCCGCTTCGCCGCGTCGAGCGCCGCGATGACGATGTTCTGATAGCCGGTACAGCGGCACAGATTGCCGGAAATACCGATGCGCACCTCTTCCTCGGTCGGATCGGGATTGTCGCGAAGGAGCTCGATCAATGTCGTCAAGATGCCCGGCGTGCAGAAGCCGCATTGCAGGCCGTGATTGTCGCGGAACGCCTCCTGCAGCGGATGCAGCGTGTCGGCATTCGGCGCGATGCCTTCGACGGTGAGAATGTCATGCCCGTCGGCCTGCACGGCCAGCATCAGACACGAGCGCGCCGAGCGGCCGTCGAGCAAGATGGTGCAGGCGCCGCACACGCCGTGCTCGCAGCCGAGATGCGTGCCGGTCAGCCCGAGCTGATGGCGCAGAAAATCGGCGAGCGTAACGCGCACCGGCACGGTCTCCTGGTAGCGCGTGCCGTTCACCGTGACGGCGATTTGCCGCGTGTCGCTCATGCCCGGGCTCCTTGGATTCGTTCGTGCGCCTTGATGAGCGCGCGGCGCGGCAGCACCGTCGCCAATTGCTGGCGATAGGAAGCCGGCGCGTGAATGTCTTCGATGGCGTCGAGCTTGCGCAACGACTCGCAGATGTCGCGCAGCCGCTTCTCCTCGATGGTTTCGCCGATCAGCATCCGCTCCACCTCGGAGGCTCGCACCGGCGCCGGTCCCATGCCGCCAAGCGTGACCGAGGCCCGCGTCACCTTGCCGTTTTTGTCTTCTTCGATCAGCACTGCCGCCGAGACGATGGCGAAATCGCCGTGGCGGCGGGCGAACTCGACGAAAGCGTAGCCGTGGCCGCGCGGCCAGCACGGAAACGTGGCGGCGGTCAACAACTCGTCGGGCTCGATCGCCGGCGTCATATAGGCGACCGGAAACGCGGCGAAATCGATCTGGCGCGTGCCGCTTTTGCCAGCGACGGTGACCGTGGCGTCGAGCGCGGCGGCGACCGACACCAGTTCGGCCGCCGGGTCGAGGTGGCACAGCGAGCCGCCCATGGTGCCGCGGTTGCGCGTCTGGCGATGGCCGACTTGACGGATCGCCTCGGCCATCAGCGGACAGCGCTCGGCGACCACGTCGGAGAATTCGATGTCGCGCTGCCGCGTCATGGCGCCGATTTCGAGCACGCCGTCGCGCGGCGTGATGTAGCTCAAACCCTCGACGCGGTTGAGATCGACAACGTGGTCGGGCAGCACATAGCGCATGTTGAGCATGGGCATGAGGGACTGCCCGCCGGCGAGCAGCTTGGCGTTGTCGAGGCTGGTGAGCAGGCCGACTGCGTCGGCGACCGTGCGCGGGTCATGGTAGGAAAAGGGCGGGGGCTTCATGCCGTGTCTTTTAAGCGTTCCGTCTTTTGACTCTGTGCCGAAAACCGTGCATCAGTCCAAAAACATACGTCAATCCCAAACTTCATACCAGTGGAGCGGATTTGACATTCGCCCCACACCTGCCCGTAAACCCCTGGGGCGAATGTCAAATCCAGCTCCACTGGAACTAGTCGTTGCTAGTGGTCCTTTGATTCTGACATTCGCATCAGAGCATGCCGAACCTGCATGCGAATGTCAGAATCGGACCACTAGCCGATGAAACCTGCGGCGTTTCGCTATCACGCGCCGAAAACCGTCGATGAAGCAGTGGCATTGCTGGCGGAGGTCGCGCCCGAGGATGGCCGCGTGCTCGCCGGCGGTCAAAGCCTGGTCCCGACCATGGCGTTTCGGCTCGCCAAGCCGGGCCACCTCGTCGATATCAACGGCATCGCGGCGCTGGATCGCCTCGAAGTGAGCGGCGGCAAGCTGGTCATCGGCGCTTGCGTGCGTCACGCCGCGTTTCAGCGGCCGGTCTGCGACGGGCCGCTCGGCACATTCCTCGCCGGCGTGGTGCGGCACATCGCGCATTATCCGATCCGCAACCGCGGCACCTTCTGCGGCAGCCTCGCCCATGCCGATCCGGCCTCCGAATGGGCGCTGGTGCTGGCCGCGCTCGACGGCGAAATAGTCGCCAAGAGCGCGCGCGGCGAGCGCGTCATCGCGGCGCGCGATTTCTTCCAGGGCATCATGACCACGGCGCTCGC
>JASHWN010000164.1 GCA_030044035.1 Xanthobacteraceae bacterium | reverse complement strand
CGAGGCTCTAAGCCAAGCAAGCAAGGCCGGGTGACAGCGTGACTTGCCTCGGCCTCTTCGATGAGGATTTGGCATACGCTCTCAATCCTCATCGCGACAAAGTGCAGACCTTAAGCAGACGTGCGCTCGGTGCAAACCTGCAACAGCTTTTCGAGTTCAATAGCAACGCGGCTAATCACACCCGACCAATCGCCCGGGGCCTGTTGTCGGAACAGCCGCGCGGTCGGATACCAGGAAGTATCCTCGCAATTGAGCAGCCAGCGAAAGTCTGGGAGAAAAGGCAACAGGACCCAAACCGGTTTTGCCAATGCCCCCGCTAGGTGGGCGACACTCGTGTCGACTGAAATCACCAGGTCCAAATTCGCGATGACGGCGGCGGTATCGGCGAAAGTGTTAAGCTCGTCGCCAAAATGCACAATATCGCCTCGCTCCTTCAACGCCGTAGCGTCGTCGCCGCGAATTTCCTTCTGCAAGCTCACAAACTCTGCATCAAGGTCGGCGAGCGGCAGCAAGGAGCGAAGACTGATCGACCGAATAGCGTCGCCCACGTGGCCCGAGCTGCCAGCCCAGACAAGACCGATTCGCAGATTGCGTTTCGGCCCGACTGCGTTGGTCCACCTTCTCAGGATTTCCGGCGGAACGCTAAGATAAGGCACCTGCGCCGGAATCGACTCGACGCGGGTTCCCAATGCGAGCGGCAGGCTGAGCAACGGGCAATGCAGATCGAAATCCGGCGGCTTGTCTTGTCTAGCAATGACCTCTGCCACACCCGCCAAGCTCGCCATGAGGTCCGTGAGCTGCGCCGGCACTTCGAGCAGCACGCGCGCGCCGCGCCCGGCGACCAACGGCACATAGCGGCAAAATTGAATGGTATCACCAAATCCCTGTTCGGCGTGCAGCAGGATTGTCTTACCTTCGATTGCCGTCTGGCCGAGCCAAAGCGGCTGGGTGAAATCGCGCTTGAATAGGGTAAGGTTTTCCCCTTTCCAGCGCCGCCACTCATATTCCCGCCACCCGGCGTCGTAATCTCCCTTGAGCAGCTGCAGAAGAGTCTTGTTGAAGTGCCCATCAACATACCCCGGATCCAGGGCCAGCGCGTAGTCGTAGCAGACCAGCGCCTCGTCAAGCCGCCGCAACTGGTGCAGCGTGACGCCGCGGTTGGCGAGCGCCGGGACGTAGTCCGGCCGCACCGCAAGCGCGCGGTCGTAACTCGCCAGCGCCTCTGCAAACCGCCGCAGTTCGTGCAGCACCACACCGCGGTTGTTGAGCGCGTCGAAATAATCCGGCTTGACCGCAAGGGCCTGATCGTAGCTCGCTAGCGCTTCGTCAAAGCGCTTTAATTCCCGGAGCACGACGCCGCGGCCGTAAAACGCCTCGGCATGATCCGGCCGCACCGCAAGCGCGCGCTCGTAGCTCGCCAGCGCCTCGTCGAGCAGCTTTAATTCCCGCAGCGTCATGCCGCGGTTATAGAGCGCTTCGGTGTAGTCTGGCCGCACCGCGAGGGCGCGCTGGTAGCTCGCCAGCGCCTGGTCAAACCGTTTCAAATCCAGCAGCACATTGCCGCGATTGCACAGCGCCTCGGCATGATCCGGCTGCGCCGCGACGGCGCGGTCGTAGCTCGCCAGCGCCTCGTCGAAGCGCTTGAGTTCATGCAGCGTCATGCCGCGGTTGAAGAGCGCCGCGGCTTGATCGGGCTGCAGTGCCAGCGCGCGGTCGTAGCTCGCCAGCGCCTCGTCGAA
The DNA here is from genome assembly GCA_030044035.1 of Xanthobacteraceae bacterium. GTDB lineage: Bacteria > Pseudomonadota > Alphaproteobacteria > Rhizobiales > Xanthobacteraceae > BOG-931. The sequence goes on along the minus strand of JASHWN010000164.1, from coordinate 1,702 downwards.
GCGCTCGAGTTCATGCAACGTATTGCCGCGGTTGCTGAACGCCCCGGCATGATCGGGCCGCAGCGCTATCGCGCGGTCGTAGCTCGCCAGCGCCTCGTCGAATCGCCCGAGTCCATGCAGCGTATTGCCGCGGTTGCTGAGCGCCTCGGCATAAGTCGGCCGCAGCAAAAGCGCGCGGTCGTAACTCGCCAGCGCCTCCTCAAAGCGCTTAAGCTCCTGTAGCGTGATGCCGCGATTAAAGAGCGCCTCGACATAATCCGGCCGCACCGCAAGGGCGCGGTCGTAGCCCGCCAGCGCTTCGTCGAACCGCTTGAGCTCATGCAACGTCACACCGCGGTTGCAGAGCGCCCCGGCGTGATCCCGTTGCACCGCAAGGGCGCGGTCGTAGCTCGCCAGCGCCTCGTCGGGCCGCCGTTGTCGCGCCTTAATGACGGCGATCAAGTGAAGGGCGTCGAAATAGTCGGGTTTAACACCGAGTATTGCGCGCGCCAGGTCATCGGCCTCACCTAACCGCCCGTGCTCATAGGCCGCAACCGCCCGCTTCATTGCTTCCGGGAATGTCGGCGTCGCGTTGGACATCGGCACTCCTCCCCAGCGCGATACTGACACGCCGACGATTGTCTTTCAATTTCGTGACTGGCGAAGCAGGACCAATAGCTCAATGGCAATTGCGTGTTTGAAATTCTCATGCGAGCATGAGTTTTGCGCTGGGCGGCGCGGAAGAAGTTGATCAAACCGCAGGCGAGCGTATGACGGCTGGCAGGACGGCGTTGAAACTTGCCATCGATCTCTTGCGCGTGCCCGCGCAGGTGCGGCGCGTCAGGTCCGAGCCTTTGCCGGAGGGCGTGGAGCTGCTCCTGCGCATTGCCGCAGGCGAGGCCGACACCGCGCGTTCGGCTGCGTTGACGGCGCTGCGGTCGCCCGAGACCGTGCGGCGCGCCGCCGTGTTTTTCATCGAGCAGATCCAGTTTGCGCCGGACGCCGATTCGTATCGCGTGCTCGGCGCCGACGCGGCGGCGAGCGCCGGCGAGTTGCGGCGCAACGCGGCGCTGCTGTTCAAATGGCTGCATCCCGATCGCGGTGCGCACGGCGCGCGGGCGGCCTTCGCCAGCCGCTTGACGGTGGCCTGGAACGATCTGAAAACACCCGAGCGGCGCGCCGCCTACGATGCACGGCGCCGCGCCGCCGCCGATCCGGCGCGCCGCAAAGCCACATTCGGCTCGCGTAGCAGGCGCAAGCAGTTGGCGCGGCTGTTGGCGCGGCGGCAAGCGCGCCAGCGTGACGAAGCGTTGGCGTTGCACCCCGGCAAGCTCCGCTTCTTGCGCCGCGCCCTTGCCGTGCTGCTGCATCGGCCGGCGTAGCGGCCAAATCCCGTTGTTCGACGCGCGCGCCGCCACAGTATGACGGTTGGGCGTACCGAGCACGTCGTCCCCATCGAACCGGGGAGAGAATCACCTCACGCCGGTGGCAATATTATGAAAGTGGTCGTTCAGAGCGATCAAATCGGCGATTCGTCCTTCGCTGACATGCTCGCATTGGAATTTCCGCCACGCAAATTGCCAGTGACCTTGTCACTGTCTCCAGATTGGACCGACGAAATTGAAAGGCAATTGGCGGCATGTCAGTATTGCGGCTGGGAGGCTACGGATGGCCGACGTTACGCCAACATTGCCCGAGGCAATGCAGCGCGCCGTTGCAGCCT
>JASHWN010000163.1 GCA_030044035.1 Xanthobacteraceae bacterium | reverse complement strand
CATCCAGCGCCGGCCGGTCGAGCGCCGGATAACAATAAAGTCCGTCGAAGCCGTCGCGCGCCAGCACCGCGCGGAACGGCGCCGGGACCGAGACCCGGCCCTTGGCATCGAGCCGAAGCATGTAATGGGACACGAAGCGGTCCATGGCGCCCTCGGCCGAGCAAGAACTCGCTCGGTATCCCGATGTACCGGCGCCGCTTGGAAAGCAGGTCGCGAACGCGGTTTGGGATTTTATGGGCTAACATGGGTTAGCATGGGCGTCAATGCAGATGCGGGCCGAAACCTTAAGCTTTGCTTGGTTTTGATTAGCGAGCGGCAAGCTTAAGGAAGGATGAAAAATTGCGCCGCGAGGATCGCATGCTGCGTCAGCATTGGGCGAGCGAGAGAGCGGCAGCCAACTCGTGCGGCTTACTCTTGCGAGCTGCGGACCGGTCGATTGGTTGGCCGTTGCAAAGTCGCCAATGCGATATCGGCATTGCCGAGTGACAACGCGCGTTGTCCTTTTTTCCACAGGGGAATCGCTCGTCACGGCAAATCGACTTGTACGCAAGACCGCTTGTCCTACAGTCGCTCCATGCCGCGTAGCGTGTTTCCGCCGGATTCCTGTGTTGTTGCCGAAGTCGTGCCTTCGCCCAATCACGGCGAGCGCAAGGACGAGCGGCAACCGGACATGATCTTGCTGCACTATACCGGCATGCCGGACGCCAACGCCGCGCTCGAGCGGCTCACCAGCCGATTGAGCCAAGTCTCATCGCATTATCTGGTGTTCGAAGACGGCCGCATCGTTCAGTTGGTGCAGGAAAGCCGCCGCGCCTGGCACGCCGGAACGTCGGTGTGGGCCGGCGAGGGCGACATCAATTCCTGCTCGATCGGCATCGAGATCGCCAATCCGGGCCACGATTTCGGCTATCCGAATTTTCCCGCGCGCCAGATCGCGGCCGTCACCGCGCTGTGCCGCAGCATCCTCACGCGCCACAGCATCACGCCCGAGCGCGTGCTGGCGCATTCCGACGTGGCGCCGGGGCGCAAGCAGGATCCGGGCGAAAAATTTCCCTGGCGCACGCTCCACGATTCCGGCATCGGCCACTGGGTCAAGCCGGCGCCGATCAGCGAAAGCGGCCCACTGCTCACGCTCGGCGATCGCGGCGAAGGCGTGACGGCGCTGCAGAATTCGTTGCGCGCTTACGGCTACGGCCTTGCCGCGACCGGCACCTACGATTCCGAGACGCACGACGTGGTGGCGGCCTTCCAGCGCCATTTCCGGCCGCAGCGGGTCGACGGCCTGGCCGACGCCTCGACGTGCCGGACGCTGCACGATTTGCTCGCCCAGCGCGGACGGCCGCGCAACATCGCCGCGCGGGCCAAGGCGTTCGCGCTGCTCGCCGCCTCTTGACGGCGCGCGCCGCGCCCCCCATCCCTGTAGTGTCAGTCGGCCGGACGGCCGCTCCGGCTCCGCTCACCTCCCCCGCTTGCGGGGCAGGATGGGAGGGGGCGCGGGGAGGAAAGTCCGGGCTCCATGGACAAGCGGTGCCGGATAACGTCCGGCGGGCGCGAGCCCAGGGAAAGTGCCACAGAAAACAGACCGCTGACCCCCACCCTTACCCTCTCCCGCTTGCGGGGGAGGGAGTGGGAGGGGGCGCAGCAAGGGTGAAACGGTGCGGTAAGAGCGCACCGCGCCGGCGGCAACGCCGGCGGCACGGCAAACCCCACCGGGAGCAAGACCGAATAGGGACGGTGCGGAGCCTCTTCGGCTCCGGGATCGATGTCCAGATCCGGCCGTCCGGGTTGGTTGCTGGAGGCGCCGGGCAACCGGCGTCCAAGAGGAATGGCCGTCACGCCTGCGGGTGTAACAATCCGCATGCCATCCAGAACCCGGCTTACAGGCTGACTGATACACGTCAGAGGGCGCTCGGCGGCAACCCCGCCGGGCGCCCACCAATTTTGAGCCGCCGACCGTCATTCCGGGGCGCCGCGAAGCGGCGAGCCCTGCACCACCGTCATTCCGGGGCGCGCCGAAGGCGCGAGCCCTCCACCACCGTCATTCCGGGGCGCGCCGAAGGCGCAAGCCCGGAATCCATAAGCCTTTGTGCTGGGGTTATGGATTCCGGGCTCCTCGCTGCGCTCGGCCCCGGAATGACGAAAGGGGGGATTGGCACACGAATTGAATGAGAATGCTGTGACTTAGGCAGCAGGGCCCGCGCGCAAATGCCTGATCATATGGAACAAGATACCGAGCGGTCGCCGCCTGACGGTAGATTATTCCAAATTTGAGGACACGCATTGGCGCCGCGAGCAAATCCTTCTATTTGTTCGGTAGCCGGACGATCCGCATGAGCCGCACGCCTTCCGAACTCCGCTCGACCCGCCTGGGCCCGCTGGCCCGGCTGCCCGCTTTTTTTGCACTGCAGGGTAAACGCGTGGTGGTGGCCGGCGGCACGGCGCCTGCTGCCTGGAAGGCCGAACTGCTTTCAGCCGCCGGCGCCAACGTGGATGTCTTTGCAGCCGAGCCGAGCGACGACATGCTCGCGCTTGCCGCTGCGCCGCCGAGCGGCGCCGTCGCCGTCCATCGCCGCATCTGGCGCGCCGACGATTTCTCCGCCGCTGCGCTGGCGGTCGCCGATTGCGCCGACGATGACGAAGCCAACGCATTCGCCGCCGCGGCGCGCGCCGCCGGCGTGCCGGTCAATGTGATCGACCGCCCGGCGTTTTGCGACTTTTCGTTCGGCGCCATTGTCAATCGCTCGCCGCTCGTCATCGGCATTTCGACCGACGGCGCCGCGCCGGTGTTCGGCCAGGCGATCCGCGCCAAGATCGAAGCGCTGATCCCGAA